>NZ_LGQY01000032.1:0-230174 GCF_003116065.1 Azospirillum sp. TSO5
CTTCATCGCCAGCGTCAAACTGCTCTCAAGACGGGTGGCCCGGACATAGCCACAGCCATGCCGATTCCGAGTCCGACTCTCAGACAGGCACTCGGCGCGGCCAATCAACAGGGCCTCACCCACCAAGCGCCAATCTTCGCGCATCATCCGGTCGGTTGCCGAACGCATCGGTCATAGCTATCGTGGGGACGCATTATAACCCAGAGGCATATATGGGCACCGAACAACCCAAAGAGCCAATCATAATTGAAAAGCTTGAACGCGTCCTTGCCGCAACCGCAAAGTTACTTATTAGAAGGGACTGTATCGGAGCCGCGAGCACTGTTGTTCATGGTCGCGCCCATGTTCATCCGTCCCCTGTCGCCTACTATGGTGATTGTGATGTTTGGGATGTTTGGTTCTACATGCCGGCAGATGTATATGAAGCCCTGGAAGGAAAAGGGCTAATCGAAAAGCAGATCGACGAGTCATTCAATGAAGTAATTTCTGGGGTATCACCCTCTGATCGCGCAAATATATCAATCAATATCGACTACGAGCAGGATTATAATGAGGGATGGCGAGATGAAATCTCACGAATAATTTCTGGGGAGCTAATTTCAAACCAAGGCCGCGTTCGTTCCACCAATATTGCGCATCTGCAACACGAAGGTTTATTGTTCCGCTCTGAACCAGAAATATTTTTCTATAAGGCTGCCAAGAAACGCGGCATCCCAATCGCTCCTTTACCCGTATTTGTTCAGGGAGGAAACGACTACCATCGCACTGAGCCTGACTTCCTTATTGTAAAGGACGGCATTTGCCTCTTGGTTGAGCTAGATGGAAATATGTTTCACCGCGAAACGCCTGTTCAAGCTCAAAACCGTTTGCGCTTTTTGACACAGCAGGGCGCCCACTTGTACCGTCTAGAAGCAAAACGCTGCGTTACCATACAGGGTGCCGAAGAATGCGTGTCAGAAGTTATTGAGAATATTCACATTCTTACCAGAAAGTTGCGATAGCATTATCTGAAATGTAACGAGCAAGAGGGGGCCGAAGCCCCCGCTCACTTCACCCCAACTTAGACGCCAATTCCTTAGCATCTGGGTTATAATATCGCTTTAGAACCTGAACGCTCTTATGGCCTGTAACCGCTGATAACTCCAAGACATTGGAAAGCTTCTTGCTCATATCGGTAGCCGCTATGTGCCGTAGATCGTGAAAGGTAATGTGGGGGAAGGTCGGGTTCCTCTTGCGGATTGCACGGATTACCTTCTGGTAAGAGCGAACCACGGTGCCGGGGCGTACCACGTCGGGGAACAGGGGGCCAGCGGTCGGCCTACCTTGCTCAACCCACCATTCCCGCAGAACCTTCACGGCCTCCGTGGAAAGGGGAACGTCCCGGTTATCGCCGTTCTTCGTGTCCGTTAAGTGAATTACGTTAGCCTTATCCCAGCATTCCCAACATGAAATCTGCCAAAGTTCCCCCTGTCGCATTGCTGTTAGCGCAGCAAGACGAGCGATATAATACAGGTAGGGTTTGCGGATTGGGTTGCGAAGCTCCTTCCACAGTTCCTCACGCTGGATTGTCGTAAGACGGACATCGCGCCCTTTCCGGTTCTTCGGAAGTTTCACACCACGAACGGGGTTCTGAAGATCGGGCATCGCCCATTCACTACGGGCGTGTTGGTAGATAGCGGACAGGATCGCTAGCTTATTACGGATTGTTGATGGGGAAATAGGAAGCCCTCTACAGCCCCTCCGCTGTTCTTCGGCCTGCCGCCATTCCACAAGCTCCACCGTTGTTATATCCACCATGCGCTTATCGGCCAGGGGAAGAGCCAGCCAAGAGCCGATCCGCCCCTTTTCCTGTTCGTGGCCCTTCTTCTTCGGACTCTCTTCGGAGAGATAGCGGGTAAGGGCCTCCCTGAGCGTCAGGGGATAGCCTGTGGCGTTAGACGGTAGGTCTGCTGCCGGTTTGGGTTCGGGCGCATCCTGAAGCGTCCTACAGGGCGCCACAGACTCGCGCTTGCGTCCCCTGCCCCTCCCCACGACTCCAAGGGCGGCTTCCTGTTCCTCACCCCACTTCCGGGCTTCCTCGACGGCTTCCAGGGGGAAAGTCCGTTGGGCCTCAACCTTGCCCCGGACCCGCACGACCACCCGCAGGCTTTGCCCCCGCTTCTCGACGTAAGCCATTTTGCTCCCATCTTGCTCCCAAGGAGCGAGGGGGCCATTAGGCGGCTTAGACCATTGATTTCCTTAGGAAAACGCGGTGGCAGAGTGGTGATGCAGCGGACTGCAAATCCGTGTACGTGGGTTCGATTCCCGCCCGTGCCTCCATACCTGACGATAGCATAGCAGACGACCGACCGGTCCGAACGCAGCCCCGCCCCCGGCGGGGCTTTTTTGCGTTTGGGCTTTGTTTTCATTGGCGGAATGCCCCTCCCCCACCCTTTCGCGCCCTGGGCCAAGAAAATTCATTTTCCTGTCGGAATTGGCTTGGCAGGGCCGGATGGTTCGGCTATACACCCGCCACGCCAACAACGGCGGCGGCCGAAAGGTCAGTCACCGATCCCGGTTAGCTCAGTTGGTAGAGCAGCGGACTGTTAATCCGCTTGTCGCTGGTTCGAGTCCAGCACCGGGAGCCAGATCGAAAAGGCCGGATGCCACACGCATCCGGCCTTTTCTTATTTCCGCATCATTGCGCCTTGACTGTGGCGGTTAAGTAACCGAATTCGGTTTAAAGCAGTCGGGCTAGGACCGACGGTCGCCCGTTATGGCAAGAACTAGTCCCAAAAGACGATCCTGATTTGCCGGAAGCGAAATGCCGCGTCCGGCCGCACGGCGTTAGACTTGATAACCATCCGGACCCAGTCTTGGACCGGGCGTCTCCAGCCATGGAGGATCGCCGTGCTTATGCCATTCCATTCCGAACGTCTTCGCACCGCGCCGCCGGTCGACGGAACCGGCCGCGGCTCGCCCGAACCTGATGATCATCCGGTGCGGACGGTGGATTGCGTCACCGCGGTCCTGCTGTTCCTGGCGGCCGTGCTGGTCGCCCTGCTGGTTTTCAGCACCGATTGGGACGGATCCGCGACCGACCATCGGCCGCAGTCTTACGAGAACACGCCGGTCCTGGTGATCCCGCCTCACCCGCGGTGAGGCGGCCCTACTCCACCAGATCGTCATAGATGGTGTCGCCGGATTCCGACGGGTCGCCGGCCGCCACGGAGACGGCCACCCGTTTCCATTCCCCGCACCAGTCGGTGGACAGCGTGATGGGGAAGTCGCCCTCGGGGCTGCGCGGCGTCACCACCGGCGGATAGCGCCGGCAGGTTCCTTTCGGCCCGCGCTGGCGGAGCCCCTGCCCCTCCCAGAAGCGGCAGGTGTAGCAGGTGTCGAGTCGCTTCATCGCGGACCGGTCTCCTTATGGCCGATTCTGCCAGCCGATCGAGCCGGAAGCCCCCGGACCCGCTGCACAACCCCGGTCAGCCGGTGGAGGGCGGCTTGGCCGGCCGCATCGTGTTGGCGCATCTGGCGTAATACGCCTTGATGTCCGCGTCCAGAACACTGCGGCGGCGTCCTTCCTCCGAGCCCTCGGGTGCATCGCTCAGGCGCTGGAATTCCTGGACGGCCTGTTCCAGTTCCTGTTCGCTGTTGATGGGCATGCTGTCGCCTTTCCTCTTCATTGTCCGGGCCGATTTACGGTCTCGGACAGGACAACACCGGCTGGCGGCGGTATGTTTCCTCCCTCGAAGGCCCGGCCGGCGTCAGGCGACCGCTTGATGAGCCGCGACTCGAGCGCAATGTCATGTCAGTGTCACGCGAGTCGCGACGGACAGGGCCGCGCGACCGCGGGGGTGCCCTTGGCCCTGCCTTGCGCGGGAGTGCGGTGTCATGCGGGTCGTCTCTGCACCGGTCGTGCCGCGGTTGGCGGCCGCCATCCTCGTTCTTGTCGGCATTCAACTGGGCGCGCTCGGCGCCGGCCCGGCGCAGGCGGCGGATCCCGAACAGTTGGATCCCGATCGCGTCGTCCGCTCCGTCGTCGGCATCAGCGCCGTCGTGCCGCCGGACAGCCAGAGCGCCCGCACGCTGGGAACCGACCGCGAGGGCAGCGGCGTGGTCATCGACGGGTCCGGCCTGATCCTGACCATCGGCTATACGGTGATGGAGGCCTCGCAGATTGAGGTCACAGCCGCCGACGGGCGCAGCTACCCCGCCAACTTGGTCGCCTACGACCCGGTCAGCGGCTTCGGCCTGCTGCGGGCGGAGATGGGGTTCACGGCGCCCTGGCTGCGGCTCGCCAACGCCGACGCGGTCAAGGAGGGCGACACGCTGCTGGCGCTCAGCGGCGGTGACAATCGCAGTGCCACCGCCGTGAAGCTGGTCAGCAAACGCGAGTTCGCCGGCTATTGGGAGTATCTGCTGGACGAGGCGCTGTTCACTTTCCCGCCAATCCGCGCCTTCAACGGCGCCGCGCTGGTCAACCGCGAGGGCCGGCTGGTCGGCATCGGATCGCTGCTGGTGATGGAGGCGGTGGAGGGCCGCGGCCTGCCCGGCAACATGTTCGTCCCGGTGTCGGCGCTGGAGCCGATCCTCGCCGACCTGCTCGCCTATGGCCGCCGCCAGGAGCCGGCCCGGCCGTGGTTGGGCGTCACCCTGCGCGAGGAGGTGGGCCGGTTGATGGTGGAAAAGGTGTCGCCGCGCAGCCCCGCCGAGTCGGCCGGGCTTCGTCCGGGCGACTGGATCGTCGGCGTCGGCGGCCAGCGCTTCAGCGGACTGGCGGATTTCTATCGCAAGCTCTGGGGCCTGGGGCCGGCCGGCGTTGTCGTGCCGCTGGAGGTGATGCGCGGCGCCACCCTGACCCCGGTCCCGGTGACCTCGGCCGACCGCGTGCGCTTCCTGCGGCTGAACCCGACGCTTTGATCCCGCCCCGGCGCTTGTGGTGGGCGCGGTGGCGTAGCACCCTGTCGCAAACAGCCATCCGTGGGACCACGCCGACCATGAATCATCCCGACATCGAGATCGTCGACAAGAAAACCCCCTACAAGGGCTTCCTCACCATCGACGTCTACCGCCTGCGCCACAAGAAGTTCGACGGAACCTGGAGCGACGTGCTGCCGCCGCGCGAAGTGTGCGACCGCGGCGCGGCGGTGGGCGTGCTGCTGTACGACCCCGACCTCGACAGCGTGGTGATGATCGAGCAGTTCCGCGTCGGCTCCGCCGCGGCCGGCGGCCCGGCCTGGATGACGGAGATCGTCGCCGGCATGGTCGCCGAGGGCGAGAGCCCGGAGGACGTCGCCCGCCGCGAATCGATGGAGGAGGCCGGCTGCGCCATCCAAGAGATCGAGCAGATCTGCGACTATTACGTCAGCCCCGGCGCCTTCACCGAGGTCGTCACCGTCTTCTGCGGCCGGGTCGACAGCCGCAACCTCGCCGCCACCGGCGGCTTGGCCGAAGAGCATGAGGACATCCGGATTTTTGCCCTGCCGGCCGACGAGGTGATCCGCCTGATGGACGAGAACCGCCTGCGCAACTCCGTCGCCATCATCGCCGTCGGCTGGCTCGCCCGCCACCGTGAGAAATTGCGCAAGCGCTGGCTCGGTCAGGGGTGAGAGTAGAGGTGCGGGTTGCCCCCTCCCCCGCTTTGCGGGAGAGGGTAAGTTTGTAAGGCAGCGGCAGTCCCCTCTCCCGCGTAGCGGGGGAGGGTTAGGGAGGGGGCATTCAAAGCCTGAACCTCACAAATTCACACCGAAAATTCGTTCAATGCAGCATTTCACACCGTCACCTTGAAACCGTGGCTCCCCGACCTGATAGTATCGTCAGCAATCCACACCTGACCTTGGGAGTACCCGTCTTGGACATCCGCAACGGCTTTATCGGCGCCATCGGCAACACGCCGCTGATTCGCCTGGAAGGTCCATCGAAGGCGACGGGCTGCGAGATCCTGGGCAAGGCGGAGTTCCTGAACCCCGGCGGGTCGGTCAAGGACCGCGCGGCTCTCGCCATCGTGCGCGACGCGGAAAAGCGCGGGCTTCTGCGCCCCGGTGGCACCATCGTCGAGGGGACGGCCGGCAACACCGGCATCGGGCTGGCGCTGGTCGGCAACGCCCTTGGCTATCGCACCGTCATCGTGATGCCGGAGACTCAGAGCCAGGAAAAGAAGGATATGCTGCGCCTGATCGGCGCCGACCTGCGGCTGGTTCCGGCGGTCCCCTATTCCAATCCCGACAACTACGTCCGCTATTCCGGCCGGCTGGCCGAGGAGTTGGCGAAGACCGAGCCGAACGGCGTCGTCTGGGCCAACCAGTTCGACAACACCGCCAACCGCGAAGGCCACCGCACCACCACCGGCCCGGAGATCTGGGAGCAGACCGGCGGCAAGGTCGACGCCTTCACCTGCGCAGTGGGCAGCGGCGGCACGCTCGCCGGCATCGCCATGGCCCTGAAGGAGCGGAATCCGAACATCCGCATCACACTCGCCGACCCGATGGGCGCGGCACTGTTCAGCTACTACACCAAGGGCGAGCTGAAGTCGGAAGGCAGCTCCATCACCGAAGGCATCGGCCAGGGCCGCATCACCGCCAACCTGGAACAGGCGCCGATCGACGATGCCTTGCAGATCCCGGATGAAGAGGCACTGCCGATCATCTTCGACCTCATCAAGACCCAGGGTCTGGTGCTGGGCGGCTCGTCGGGAATCAACATCGCCGCGGCGATGCGGGTGGCGCGCGACCTCGGCCCGGGCCACACGGTGGTGACCATCCTGTGCGACGGGGGGCAGCGTTACCAATCGAAGCTCTTCAATCCTGACTTCCTCCGTGAGAAGAATCTTCCGGTGCCAGACTGGCTGGCCTGATTCTTCATCGAGGGGGATATGGACGCGCTATTCCGCGAGGACGCCTACGCCCGCAACTGCGTCGCCACCGTCACGGCGGTTGACGACCGCGGCATCCGGCTCGACCGCACCGTCTTCTACCCGACCGGTGGCGGTCAGCCGGGCGACAGCGGGGTCCTGCGCTTCGACGGGTTCGAAGTGCGCATCAAAGACACGGTGAAGGGCGACGGTGGCCCCGACGACGTCATCCATGTGCCGGAGGACGGGCAGGAGCTGCCGACCCCCGGCACTGCGGTGGAGGCGGAGATCGACTGGGACCGCCGTTATCGCCACATGCGCATGCACACCGCCCTGCATCTGCTGTGCGCGGTGGTTCCAGGATCGGTCACCGGCGGCCAGATCGGGGCGGACAAGAGCCGGCTCGACTTCAACGTTCCGGCCGAAGCGTTGGACAAGGATGCAATCGCCGAGGCTGTGAACAAGCTGATCGCCGCCGACACGCCGGTCGGCACCCGCTGGATTTCCGACGAGGAAATGGCGGCGCAGCCTGAGTTGGTGCGCACCATGTCGGTGAAGCCACCGACTGGCAGCGGCCGGGTGCGCCTGCTGAATGTCGAGGGGGTCGATCTGCAGCCCTGCGGCGGCACCCATGTCGCCCGCACCGGCGAGATCGGCGGAATCGAGGTGACGAAGATCGAAAACAAGGGCAAGCAGAACCGGCGCGTCGTCATCGCGCTGAAGGACTGAGCCCGTCACCGCGATCTTCCGCCCCGACATATCCCTTTCAAGGACGCGCAGAATGAGCGACAGCACCGTGGAACCGCTGACCGGCCCCGTCGTCTCCACCGATTGGCTCGCCCGCAATCTGGGCCGGGCCGGCCTGAAGATTCTCGACGGGTCCTGGCACATGCCGGCCCTGAAGCGCGACATCCGGGCGGACTTCGCCGCCTGTCACATCCCCGGCGCCCGGCTGTGCGATGTCGACGAGGTGGCGGCGCCGAACACCGCCCCCCTGCCCCATATGGCCCCCGACGAGGCAACCTTCGCCGCCAAGATCGGTGCGCTCGGCATCGGCGACGGCGATACGGTGGTGGTCTATGACAGCGCCGGCATGGCGACCGCGGCGGCGCGCGTCTGGTGGCTGTTCCGCCTGTTCGGCTTCGACCGGGTGGCGGTTCTGGACGGCGGTCTGCCGAAATGGCTGGCGGAAGGTCGCCCGACCGACTCGGGCGAGGCCGCCCCGGTCCAGCCGGCGGTCTTCACAGCGCGCAAGCGGCCGGAGCTGATCCGCAGCGCCGATCAGGTGCTCGCCAACATCGACGCCCGCGCCGATCAGGTGACCGACGCCCGCGCCCAACCGCGATTCGAGGGCGCGGTGGCGGAGCCCTGGCCCGGCCGCCGCAGCGGACGGATTCCCGGCAGCTTCAACCTGCCCCACACCGACCTGATCGACGCCGAGGCCAAGACCCTGCTGCCGCCGGACGTCATCGCCGGGAAGGCCCGTGCCGCCGGGCTGGACCTCGACCGACCGGTGGTCGCCTCCTGCGGCAGCGGCATCACCGCCTGCGTCATCGCGCTCGGCCTCGCCACCGCCGGCAAGCCGGATGTAGCGATCTATGACGGCTCCTGGGCCGAGTGGGGCCTGCGCGAGGATCTGCCGCTGGAAACGGGACCTCGGCAATCGTGACCCTCTCCGTCCGGCCTTGCACGGCGGAGGACTGCGACTCCGTCGTCGCGCTGTGGACCGCATGCGGGCTGGTGGTGCCGTGGAACGACCCGGCGGCCGATTTCGCACTGGCTCTGTCGAAGACCAGTTCGACCGTGCTTGCCGCCGTTGAGGACGGGCGGATCGTCGCCACCGCCATGGTCGGGCAGGACGGCCATCGCGGCTGGATCTATTACGTCGCCGTCGATCCGGCTTTGCAGGGACAAGGGCTCGGCCGGCGCATGGTGGCGGAGGCCGAAGGATGGCTGGCTGCTGCCGGGATGCCGAAGGTCCAACTCCTCGTCCGTGAAACCAACCAACGGGTGCTGGCCTTCTATGAAAGGCTGGGCTATGCCAAATCGCCCGTCACGATGATGCAGAAATGGCTGACCAACCCTTCTCCCTGACCCGCCCCGCCGTACCCGCCGCCAGCCGGCCCGACCATCTGTCGGTGATCGTCACCTATCTGGAGATGACCGCACCGCCGGCCCACGCGCCGGTGCGCCAGCCGGCCGGCAACCTTTCCCTGGTGCGGGCCAACCCGCCGACCTGGTCCTTCTACCGCTATCTCTACGACACGGTGGGCGAACCCTGGCTGTGGCACGAGCGTCGCCGCATGCCGCGCAAGGAGCTGGAGCGCTCGATCCACGATCCGCTGGTGGAGGTCTGGGTGCTGTATGTCGACGGCACGCCCGCCGGCTATGGCGAGCTGGACCGGCGGACGCAGGAAACCGATCTCTCCTATTTCGGGCTGATCCCCGATTTCATCGGCCACAAGCTCGGTCCCTGGCTGCTCGACACCATCATTCGCAAGGCCTGGGACGGCGGCGCGGCCAAGCTGGTCGTCAACACCTGCACCTTCGACCATCCGAAGGCGCTGCCGCTCTACCAGAGCATGGGTTTCGTGCCGACCCGCCATGTCGCCCGCGAGGTCCGCGATCCGCGTCTGGAGGGCGTGCTGCCGCGCAGTTCCGGGGAGCATATTCCGCTCGCCCGCTGAGTCAGACAGGGCGGCGACGTTCCGCCGCCCTGTCTTCCCAACCGAAGCGTCAAGAGCCCTCGGCCACCGCCAGCAGCGCGTCGACATTGACCGCCGACTCCAGCCGGTCGGCAACGGCGTCGAGCGCCCGCTCCACCGCCACGCCATAGGCCAGTTCCGATCCGTCGCCGCCCAGCCGGCGCAGATAAGCTGCACGGAATCCGTCAGCGCCGAACAGCCCGTGCAGATAGCAGCCGGCAACCCGCCCGTCCGCCGACTCCGCGCCGTCCGTCACGCCGCCAGCAAGTTCCAGCATCGGCCGCGCCTGGTCCGGCCCTTCGGTGCGGCCCATATGCATCTCGTATCCCGCCACCGCGGCGCCGGTGCGGCGCTCCGTGCCGCGTGCCTCCTCCAGCACCTTCGGCCCCTTCAGCACCGTCTCGACATCCAGCAGGCCGAGCCCGGCGGCGTCTCCCGGCGGCCCCTCGATGCCATCGGGGTCGGCAATACGCCGGCCCAGCATCTGATAGCCGCCGCAGATCCCCAGCACGCGCCCGCCGCGCCGCCAATGGGCCAGCAGGTCGACGTCCCAGCCCTGCGCCCGCAGAAAGGCGAGATCGGCAATCGTCGCCTTGGTGCCGGGCAGGATCACCAGATCGGCGTCGCCGGGCAGCGGCTGCCCCGGGCGCACCATGGTCAGCGCGACGCCAGGCTCCTGCGCCAGCGGATCGAAATCGTCGAAGTTGGCGATGCGCGACAGCATCGGCACCGCGACGCGCAACGACCCGTTCCCCGCAGCGCGCGGCCGGTCGAGCGCCACCGCATCCTCCGCCGGCAGCGTTGCCGCCTCGTGCAGCCAGGGCACCACGCCGAACCCACGCCAGCCGGTGTGGCTCTCGATGATCCGCAGCCCTTCATCGAACAGACGAACATCGCCGCGGAACTTGTTGATAAGAAAGCCTTTAATCCGCTCCTGTTCAGATCTTGGTAGAAGTGCGTGGGTGCCGACCAGACTGGCGATCACGCCGCCGCGGTCGATGTCGCCGACCAGCACGACCGGCACGTCGGCGGCGGTCGCGAAGCCCATGTTGGCAATGTCGCCGGCCCGCAGATTGACTTCCGCCGGGCTGCCGGCACCCTCCACCACCACGATGTCGGCCTCGGCCCGCAGCCTCTCGAAGCTGTCCAGCACGGTGCCCAGCAGTTCGCGCTTGCGCGCCTGATAGTCGGCGGCCCGCGCAGTGCCGACCACCACGCCGCGCACCACCACCTGGGACCCGACGTCCGACTGCGGCTTCAGCAGCACCGGGTTCATGTGGACGCTGGGCGCCACGCCGCAGGCCCGCGCCTGGAGCGCCTGTGCGCGGCCGATTTCGCCGCCGTCGGCCGTCACCGCCGCGTTGTTGGACATGTTCTGCGGCTTGAACGGCCGGACGGTCAGGCCGCGCCGCACCAGCGCCCGGCACAGCCCGGCCACCAGCAGCGACTTGCCGACGTCGGAGCCGGTGCCCTGCAGCATGATTGCCCGCGACCGCATGGCCCGAGATTGCATGGCTTAGAACTCGATGCCGGCCTGGGCCTTCACCCCGGCTTCGAACGGGTGCTTGACCAGCGTCATCTCGGTGACGAGGTCGGCGGCGGCGATCAGCTCCGGCTTGGCGTTGCGGCCGGTGATGCAGACGTGCAGGTCGGGCCGGCGGGCAGCCAGCGTCGCCAGCACCTCGTCCAGGGCCAAGTAGTCCATGCGCAGCACGATGTTCAACTCGTCCAGCACGATCAGGCGATAGCGCGGGTCGGCCATCAGTTCCTTGGCCTTGGCCCAGGCGGCCTCGGCGGCGGCGATGTCGCGGGCGCGGTCCTGGGTGTCCCAGGTGAAGCCCTCGCCCATCGTGTGGAAATCGACCAGATCCTCGAAGCGCTCCAACGCCACCGTCTCGCCGGTGGACCAGGCGCCCTTGATGAACTGCACCATGCCGACGCGCATGCCGTGGCCGACGGCGCGCATCATCAGGCCGAAGGCGGCGGTGGACTTACCCTTGCCCTTGCCGGTGTGGACCATCAGCAGGCCCTTCTCCACCGTCTTGGAGGCGACCGCCCGCTCCTGCAACGCCTTGCGCCGCTTCATCTTCTCGGCATGGCGGCGGTTCAGCTCATCGATATCGGCAGTCATACGGGAGTTCCCTTCACGAACATCGGCAGACCGGCGACGGTCAGCACGACGCGCGGCGCCACGGCCGCGATGGATTGGTGCAGGCGGCCGGCATGGTCGCGGAAGCGGCGCGCCAGCGCGTTGTCGGGCACGATGCCCATCCCGACCTCGTTGGAGACCAGGACCACCCGGCCCGGCAGAGTTGGCAGAAGCTCCACCAGCGCCGCCGTCTCCGCCGCGACATCGGCCTCGGCCATTATCAAATTGGTCAGCCACAGGGTCAGGCAATCGACCAGGACACCGGTGCCCTCGGCGGCATGGCGGCGCAGGACCCCGGTCAGGTCGCGCGGCTCCTCCACCGTCGTCCAGTCGGGGCCGCGGTCGTCGCGGTGCTTCGCCACCCGCTCCGCCATTTCCGAATCCCACACCTGCGAGGTGGCGATGTAGACGCGCGGGCCGCCCAGCGCCGTCACCAGCCCCTCGGCATAGCGGCTCTTGCCCGACCGCGCGCCGCCCAGCACCAGCGTCAGATCGGCGCTCATTCCCCCAACCTTCATTTCCAGGCGGTCCCGTCGCGATGCCGATAGGCGCCGTCGCGCCAGACCATGTCCTCGTCGGAATAGTCGATCTCGTCGCCGTCGCTGCGGTCGCCGACCTCCAGATAGCTGGCCGGGCGGTCGCTGCGGTTGATCAGCCGGTGGCCGTCGGCGACGCCATGCGGGAATCCGGCGCACATGCCTGCGGTCAGCAGCGTCTCGCCGGCATCGGTCACCAACGTCAACTCGCCCTCCACCACATAGACGAACTCGTCCTGTTTGCTGTGCCAGTGGCGCAGGGCGGAGGAGGCCCCGGGCGCCAGCCGGGTCAGGTTGACGCCGAAATTGCTCAGGCCCAGCGGATCGCCCAGCACGACCCGGTGCCGCCCGGCGACCTGCGCCCGGAACGGCTGCGGATAATCGGTGGCGCCGGTTTCGGCGGTCAGCGTCGCGGGATCAAGGACCGGTGGGTTCGGCACGGGCGCTCTCCGGTTCTGCAGTGCGGGTCCGGACTGTCGCAAACCGCACCGGCGGCGTCAAACGGCTCAAGTCCCCTTACAGGGCAGGGTTGCCCGCCCCATGGCTGGACAGGTGCCCGTTCGCCCACCATGCTTATTGCAGCGCAAAACAACAACCTGCGATGCGATGTCGACCCTGGAAATCATCAGCCGCCGTCCCACCGGCACGCCGCCCATTCGCGCGCCGAAAGCGCCGCCGCTCCTGTTCGTCCATGGCGCCTTCAGCGGCGCCTGGATCTGGGATGCCAAATTCCTGCCCTGGTTCGCCGCGCAGGGGTGGGAAGCCCATGCCGTCTCGTTGCGCGGCCACGGCAACAGCGAAGGGCGCGACCGGCTGCATGATTTCGGCATCGCCGATTACATCGAAGACGTGCTGGAGGCGGCAGATCGCCTCTCCGCGCCGCCGGTGCTGATCGGTCATTCGATGGGTGGCATGGTGGTGCAGCGCGCGCTGGCGAAGCGCCGCTTTCCCGCCGGCGTGCTGATGGCGTCCGCCCCGCCCTACGGCCTGCTGTCCTCCACCATGGGGCTGGCTTGGCGCTCGCCCTATGTGTTCCAGCAGATGTCGATGCTGATGACCTTCGGCGAGAAGGCGATCGACCCCGACGCCATCCGCCGCGCCATGTTCTCCGACAAGATGCCGCGCGCCGAAGCCGCCAAGTACGAGAGCTACCTGCAGGAGGAATCGCGCCGCGTCCTGCTGGACATCGGCGGCTGGATCCCCTTCCCCATCCTGCCGCCGCCCGACATGCCGATGCTGGTGATGGGCGCGGAGGAAGACCTGCTGTTCCCCCGAGCGGAGGTGGTCGCCACCGCCGCAGCGCTGGGTACCCAGCCGGTGTTCATGCCGGGCATGGGCCACGCGATGATGCTGGAGCAGGACTGGCAGTCGGCCGCCGAGCGGGTCGAGGCGTGGATCACCGCGACGGTGACGGCCGAGGTGGCCTGAGGCCACCCTACGCCTTGGGCCGTTCCGACCGGGAATAATTGCTGAAATGCCCCTCCTTCACCGCCATCCGGCGGGCGGACTGGACGATGGCGCCGGACTTGCCTTCCGACGCCACGTTCGACAACTGGCGGGTCAGGTCGGCGCTGCCGCAGGATGGGCAGGCGGGCGTCTCACCGGAGCGCACCAGGGTCTCAAACCCATGGTCGCAGGCCTTGCAGCGATAGGAATAGAGCGGCATCGCACCCTCGCGGAACGGATCGCATCGTCCCGAGCATGCCGCAATATCCACAATAATAAAACGGCTTTGTTGCACCGCACCAAAATCGGTCAGGCTGCAGCCCCGCCGAAATCGAAGCCGGCCGCCTCGACCGCCTGCCGCACCACATCGGCCGGCACGCCGCCATCGACCAGCACTGTGCCGGTGGCGAGGTCGACGGTCACGGCGGCATCGGGGGCCGCCTTGGTGATCGCGTTGGAAACGGAGCGGGCGCAGCCGCCGCAGGTCATTCCATCCACCTTGTACGCATCGGCCATCGTCGCGGGCTCCTCTTTGGGTCGGGTTCAGCCGCCGGCATGGTGCGTCCGCACCACCGCGCTGACCGGGACAAGAACGAAGCCACGCTTTTGCACATCCGGCAGCCAGGACGCCAGAGCCTCGATTGTCGCATCATGGGGGTGACCGATGGCGACGGCATAGCCCTGCCGCTTCGCCACCTGCTCCGTCTTCGCCAATTGGGCCTTCACCGCCGCCACCGTCTCCTCGTTGTCGAGGAAGATGTCGCGGCCGACCCAGGGCATCTTCAGCTCCCGCGCCAGCCCGATTCCGGCGCTGTTGGGCGTCGTCCGGCTGTCCAGCCACAGCAGGCCACGGCGGTGCAGCTCCGCCAGCACCGGCGCCAGCGCCGCCCGGTCGGCGGTGAACCGGCTGCCCATATGGTTGTTCACGCCGACATAGCCGTCGAAGCTGTCGAGCGCCGCGCGGAACCGCTTCACGATCTCGCCCTTGTCCAGCGAGATCAGCAGAGCGTTCGGCCCCGGATCGGCCTTCACGCTGGGCTCCATCGGCATGTGCAGCATCAGCTCGTGCCCATTGGCGCGGGCCGCCTTCGATTGGGCCGACAGGTCACGGGCATAGGGCAGCCAGGACAGAGTCAGCGGACCATGCAGCCCGACCATTCGCGCCGAGCGTTTGCGGTCCAGCCCCATGTCGTCGATGACGATGGCGATGATCGGCCTGCCCGGCGGCACGTCGGCCGGCAGCGCGTTCTTGCGCCACAGCGCGGCATTGCCGGAGGGCGCCTGCACCGGCGGCTGGGCGGGGGGCGCAGGCGGCGGCAGCATCGCCACCGTCGTGGCCGGCGGACGCGCCTCGACCTTATCCTGCGCCGGCTTTTCCGGCACCGCATGTTCCGGGCCTTCCGCCGCGTGCGCTGGAGCCTCGGCCTTAACCGCGGGCGGCGAAGGTGGCGTTGCGGGTGGCGCGGAGGCTGGCGCAGGCGGCACCGCGGCCTGCTGAACCGGCGCCTGCGGTGCCTTTTCCCCGCCGGACCGTCCGCCGGTCAACGTGGCGACGCCCATCGCCACGGCGAACACCGCGGCGACCGCAGCCAGAGCCAGAACGAAGGGATTCGACAGAAACGGAGGAAGCGACGTTTTGCGGGCTTTCGAAGGCGCCTTGCGGGCCATGGTGACGATGTCCATCCTGCGACCGGGGCGCCGCACAGTGGCACCCCGCCGCCGCCGCCGCAACCGCCCAAACGGCGCAAAGGGCCGGGGCGGAACCGGTCCTTTCCACGCCGCCAAGCCCGCCCGGCCAAGCCCACCCGGAAGAGTCTGCCCGATGCGTCACATCTTTGTTACCGCAACGCTCCTGCTGGCGACCACCGCCCCGGCTCAGGCGGCCGGCGGCCTGCAATGCCCGGCCAGCCTGACGGTCCAGGCGCAGCCAGATGCCCCCGGCGGCTGGTCGCCCTACCCCGGCCGCGACAGCCACGGCTTCGCCGGCATCTCTCTGGTCGAGGGCGACCGCGCCAGCGAAATGACCAGCGCCTCGCCCGCCACCCTGGCCCCCGACCGCGAGGTCCGGCGCGGCCGCAGCATCGTTCAGGTCTGGGAGTTCACCGGCACCCGGCGTCGGAACGTCTTCCTGGTCTGCCGCTATCGCGACACCCAGGCGACGCTCGCAGCCGACCTGCCATCCCATGTCCGCCGCTGCACTCTGACGTTGGCAACCGACATCCGCGGCGCCGTCCTGGACGACCCGAAGACGCCGCCGCAGCTCGACTGCCGGTGAAGAGGCGAAGTTCTGCGCGGAGGCTGGAAATCCGCCCCCTCAGCCGCTAGGGTGTTGATTGTTGGAACAGGGCCGGAACGGCCCAGCGTTGGAACAGGGCCGGAACGGTCCAGACGGCCCGGGCGAAGTTGGCCGGGCGAAGGTGGAAGGCGGAAGGCGCATGCTGCTGCTCATCGATAACTACGACAGCTTTACCTACAACCTCGTCCATTACCTGGGCGAGCTTGGCGCCGACGTGCAGGTCCGCCGCAACGACGCCCTGACGGTGGATGAGGCGATGGCATTGCGCCCCGACGGCATCGTGCTGTCCCCCGGCCCCTGCGATCCCGACCGCGCCGGCATCTGTCTGCCCCTGATCGACGCCGCCGCCAAGGCCCGCCTGCCGCTGATGGGCGTGTGTCTGGGCCACCAGTCCATCGGCCAGTCCTTCGGCGGCCGGGTGATCCGCGCGCCGGTCCCCATGCACGGCAAGGTCGACAACATCCTGCACCAGGGCCGCGGCGTGCTCGCCGGCCTGCCCAACCCGTTCCGCGCCACCCGCTACCACTCGCTGATCGTCGAGCGCGAGACGCTGCCCGCCTGCCTGGAGGTGACCGGCGAAACCGCCGACGGCCTCATCATGGCGCTGGCCCACCGCGAGCTGCCGATCCACGGCGTGCAGTTCCATCCCGAGAGCATCGAGAGCGAGCACGGCCACAAGATCCTGCAGAACTTCCTGGACTTGACCCGTCCCCGCCCGGAGAACGCGACCCTGGAGACCGCAGCATGAGCGGCGACCTCACTGATATGAAGGCCATCCTGGGCAAGGTCGCCACCGGCGCCTCCCTGACCGAGGCCGAGGCCGGTTTCGCCTTCGACATCATCATGTCCGGCAACGCCACCCCGTCGCAGATGGGCGGCTTCCTGATGGCGCTGCGCGTCCGCGGCGAGACGGTGGACGAGATCACCGGCGCCGCCCGCGTCATGCGCGCCAAGGCGATCCCGGTGGAGGCGCCTCCTGGCACCATCGACACCTGCGGCACCGGCGGCGACGGCGCCGGCACCTACAACATCTCCACCGCCGCGGCGCTGGTGGTGTCGTCCTGCGGCGTGCCGGTCGCCAAGCACGGCAACCGCGCCATCTCGTCGAAGTCCGGCGCCGCCGACGTGCTGGGTTCGCTGGGCGTCAACCTCGACTGCGACTTCGCGCTGGTGCGCAAGGCGCTGTGGGATGCCCACATCGCCTTTCTGATGGCGCCGCGCCACCATATCGCCATGCGCAACGTCGGCCCGACCCGCGTCGAGCTTGGCACTCGCACCGTCTTCAACCTGCTGGGACCGCTCGCCAATCCGGCGACAGCCAAGCGGCAGGTGCTGGGCGTCTTCTCCAAACAGTGGGTGGAGCCGCTGGCCCAGGTGTTGAAGCGGCTGGGGTCCGAGGCCGCCTGGATCGTCCATGGCTCCGACGGGCTGGATGAGATCACCACCACCGGCCCCACCACCGTCGCCCAGTTGAAGGACGGCGAGGTGACGGTGTTCGAGGTGACGCCGGAGGATGCCGGCCTGCCCCGCGCCCGCATCGAGGACCTGAAGGGTGGCGACGCCCAGGTCAATGCCGAGGCGATCCACGCCCTGTTCGACGGGGTGCGCAGCCCCTATCGCGACATCGTGCTGCTGAACGCCGCCGCCGCCCTGCTGGTGGCCGGCAAGGCCGCGACGCTGAAGGAGGGTGTGGCCATGGCCGCCGACGCCATCGACAGCGGCGGCGCCCGCGACCGCCTGCGCCGGCTGGTCGCCATCACCAACGAGGCAGTGGCCTGATGAGCGACGTTCTGACCCGCATCAACGACGACAAGCGCGCGCTGGTCGCCTCCCGCAAGGCCGCCCGCCCGCTGTCGGAGGTTGAGGCCGCGGCCAAGGCCGCCAACGAGACCAACCCGCCGCGCGGTTTCATCCGGGCGCTCGGCGCCGCGGTGGAGGCCGGCCGCTACGGCCTGATCGCCGAGATCAAGAAAGCCAGCCCGTCCAAGGGCCTGATCCGCGCAGACTTCGACCCGCCGGCGCTGGCCCGTGCCTATCGCGAGGGCGGGGCGACCTGCCTGTCGGTGCTGACCGACGAGCCCTATTTCCAGGGCAAGGACGAGTATCTGGTCGCCGCCCGCGCCGCGGTCGATCTGCCGGTTCTGCGCAAGGACTTCATGGTCGATCCCTATCAGATCGTGGAGGCCCGTGCGCTGGGCGCCGACTGCATCCTCATCATCATGGCCTCGTTGTCCGACGCCCAAGCGGCGGAGATCGAGGATGCCGCGATATCCCAGGGTCTGGACGTGCTGGTCGAGGTGCATGACCGCGCCGAGCTGGACCGCGCCCTGCTGCTGAAAACGCCGCTGCTCGGCGTCAACAACCGCAACCTCAAGACGCTCGCCGTCGACATCGCGACGACGGAGGAACTGGCGGCCAATGTCCCGGCCGACCGCATGCTGGTGGCGGAAAGTGGCCTCTACACCCCCGCTGATCTCGCCCGCATGGCGAAGGTCGGCGCGCGCTGCTTCCTGGTCGGCGAATCGCTGATGCGGCAGGCCGACGTGACCGCCGCCACCCGCGCCCTACTGGCGCCGGTGTGACGCCATGCCGGACATCGCGATAGCCGCGGAAAGCCCACGCCAGGATGCGGTGATCGCCCTGGTCGCCGCGCTCGACCGCTATCTGCTGGACCTCTATCCGGCGGACACCTGCCACCTGCTCGACATCGGAGAGCTGGAGGCGCCGGACGTCCGCTTCTTCGTCGCCCGCAAGGACGGCGTTCCGGTGGGCTGTGCCGCGCTCCGCGTCGATCATTCGGGTGATGGCCCGACCGGTTACGGCGAGGTGAAGCGCATGTATGTCGATCCCGCCGCCCGCGGCCATCGCATCGGCGACCGACTGCTCGCCCGGCTGGAGGAGCAGGCACGGGCCGAGGGGCTGACGGCCCTGCTGCTCGAATCCGGCATCCACCAGCACGAGGCGCTGGCGCTCTACCGCAAGGCCGGCTTCGCCGACCGCGGCCCCTATGCCTGCTACGAACACAACGGCGTCAGCGTCTTCATGGAAAAACCGCTTCTGGAGACCGTGCGATGACCGGCTTCACCCATTTCGATGCCGAGGGCAAGGCGGTGATGGTCGACGTCTCCGACAAGGCGGAGACCGAACGCACCGCCACCGCCGCCGCCACCGTGCTGATGCAGCCGGAAACCCTGGCGCTCATCATGCAGGGCGGGGTGAAGAAGGGCGACGTTCTGTCGGTCGCCCGGCTGGCCGGCATCATGGGGGCCAAGCGCACGCCGGACCTGATCCCGCTGTGCCACCCGCTGATGCTGACCTCGGTCAAGGTCGACCTCTCCTGCGATCCCGCCCGCAACGCCGTGGACTTGTCCGCCACCTGCAAGCTGAAGGGCCAGACCGGCGTGGAGATGGAGGCGCTGACCGCCGTCACCGTCGCGGCGCTGACCGTTTACGACATGTGCAAGGCGGTTGACCGCGGCATGACCATCACCGACGTCCGCCTGCTGCACAAGGCCGGCGGCAAGAGCGGCGAATGGGGTGCGTCCACCACCACCCCCTCAGGAGCATAATCCGATGATCTCCGTCGCCGAGGCGCGCGCCCGCATCCTGTCGGCCTTCGCCCCTCTGCCGGCGGAGACCGTCGCCCTGCCCGACGCGCTGGGCCGCGTGCTGGCCGAACCGGTGATTGCCCGGCTGACTCAGCCGCCCTTCCACGCCGCCGCCATGGACGGCTGGGCGGTGCGCGCCGCCGACATCGCCGCCGCGACCGCCGACTCGCCCACCCCCCTGCGCCGCATCGGTGAATCCTCCGCCGGTCATGCGTTCGACGGCCCCGTCGGCCCTGGTGAGGCGGTGCGCATCTTCACCGGCGCGCCCCTGCCCGACGGCGCCGATGCCGTGGTGATGCAGGAGGATTGCAGCGCCGACGACGCCACGGTGCAGATCGGCCGCGCCGTGGTCGCCGGCCGCTTCGTCCGCGAAGCGGGATTCGACTTCACCCTCGGTCAGGAGCTTCTGCCGAAGGGCCGCCGCCTCACTGCCCGTGACATCGCGCTGGCCGCCGGCGGCAATGTCCCCTGGCTCTCGGTCCATCGCCGGCCGCGCATCGCCATCCTCGCCACCGGCGACGAGATCGCCCTGCCCGGCGACCCGCTGGGGCCGAGCCAGATCGTCAGCACCAACGCGCTCGGCCTTTGCGCCCTCGTCACCGCCCAGGGCGGCCTCGCCCACAATCTGGGAATTGCCAAGGATACGCCGGAGAGTGTGGCGGCATTGGCGAAGGGGGCCGCAGGGTGCGACCTGCTGGTCACCACCGGCGGGGCCGCCCATGGCGAATACGATCTCGTGCGCGACGTGCTGGCCGAACGCGGCGTGGCGCTGGAGGTGCAGACCGTGGCGATGCGGCCGGGCAAGGCGCTGATGTTCGGCCGCGCCGGATCGGTGCCGCTGCTGGGTCTGCCCGGCAATCCGGTATCCACCGGCGTCACCGGCGTGCTGTTCCTGCGCCCGATTCTGCGTCTGCTGCAGGGACTGCCGCCCGAGGACGACCGCCTGCCGCTGCGCGCCCGCCTGACCACCGCGCTGAAGGCCAACGACCGCCGGGAGGAGTATCTCCGCGCGACGCTTGCCGCCGGCGCCGACGGCGTCCTGACCGTCACGCCCTTCGCCCGGCAGGACAGCGCAATCACCACGCTCTACGCCCACGCCGATTGCCTGATCCCCCGCCCGCCCAACGCCGACCCCGAGCCGGCCGGCGCCATGGTGACCGTGCTTCCCCTGACCGATGGAGCGCTCAGCATCTAGACTTGGGACACCCCCCGGACGGCGGATGGAACAGTTGAACAGCATCCCGAAAACTGTTTCACGCCGTTCCAAATGTTCCGTTCAAGTTCTAAAAGAAGCCGATGGGGGGCTTGACGCGCGGCAGGAACCAAACTAGAACATGGAGGCAACGTTTGGTTTTTGTTCCATCTTCAGTCTGGCGACGGCCGGGAGGCATCCATGCTCACGCGCAAGCAGCACGAATTGCTGCTGTTCATCCACGAACGGCTCGGCCAGGGCGGTGTCTCGCCGTCGTTCGACGAGATGAAGGACGCCCTGGGGCTGAAGTCCAAGTCGGGCATCCATCGCCTCATCACCGGACTTGAGGAACGCGGCTTCATCCGCCGCCTGCCCCACCGCGCCCGTGCGCTCGAGGTTCTTCGCCTGCCGGAAGGCCTGGACGCCGCCCGCAGCCGCGCCGCCGCCAAGCCGAAGTTCCAGCCCAACGTCATCAAGGGCGATTTCGCCTTTGCAGGCCGCGACACCACGCCTCCCGCCACGACGCCAGCCGCCAACGAGACCGTTCAGCTCCCGCTCTACGGCCGCATCGCCGCCGGCACGCCGATCGAGGCCCTGCGCGACAACAGCGCCTTCGTCGATGTCCCCGTCTCGATGCTGACCGCCGGCGACCATTACGCGCTGGAGGTTTCGGGCGATTCGATGATCGAGGCCGGCATCCTCGACCACGACACCATCATCATCCAGCGCTGCGACGCGGCGGAGAACGGCACCATCGTCGTCGCCCTGGTCGATGAAGGCGAGGTGACGCTGAAGCGTCTGCGCCGCAAGGGCAACACGGTGGCCCTGGAACCCGCCAACGCCGCCTACGAAACCCGCATCTTCGGCGCCGACCGCGTCCGCGTGCAGGGCAAGTTGGTCGGTCTGGTCCGCAAGTACTGAGGCCGTTGCCCCTCCCCAACCCTCCCCCACCTTCGGTGGGAGAGGGAGCGAGTGGCGGCGCAGCGGAGTTCCCTCTCCCGCGAAGCGGGGGAGGGTTAGGGTGGGGATAACAGCGCCTCTCACCTCCCCCCGGTCCAAGGCCGATCCCCCCTAAGTCCCCGCACTGTTTCCATCCTTATCCCCCCGGCCGTCACCGTCAGCGTATGCGCCCCTTCATGCCGCAGCGCCCACCGGTCGATCACCACTCCGGCCCGGCACCCGCGCGCTACCGCCGCCGTCACCACCGCATCCGCCGCGCCACAATCCTCGTCCAGCGCGTCCGGCAGCCGCGGCAATGCCAGCGTCTTCCCACGCACGCGATACAAGCACCCCAGCGCATCGCAACTCAGCGACCGCCCGCCCTCGCTCCATCCGCCCGCCGCCGGCCAGGGCTCCGCCGCTGTCCGCTCCCCGTCGCGTTCCCTCCAGGTCTCGGTCAGCCGCCCGCCGCCCTTGCCCGAGCCACTGAGCCGCCCGTCCGGCAGCCTCACCGCCACCACCGTCCCGTCCCCCGCCACCAGCACATCCGGCCGTTCCACCAGCATCGGCGAGGCCAACCCCGCCAGAATCGGCAGCATCCCCAACCAGCGCCACCGCCGCGTCCACACACACAGCCAGAGCCCGCCCGCCACCAGGGCCGCGAACCCTTCCACCGGCATCGCCGGCACCGTCAGCGATGCCCAGGGCAACCGGCCGAAGAACTCCGCGGTCCAGATCACCGCCCGGTCACCCCAGTTCATGGCGATCAACGCCGGCGCCTCCAGCCCGAAGGGCAGCAGCGCGTAGGCGATCAGGCTCCACGGCATGACCCAGAAGGACGTGATGGGAATCGCTATCAGGTTCGACAGCACGCCATAGAAGGCGATCTGCTGAAAATGGAAGAGCGAGAAGGGCAAGGTCGCCAGCGTCGCCACCACGCTGGTCAGCAGGATCCCGCCGACATAGAACAGCCCCCGCACCAACCATCCCGCGTCACGCCGCCATTCCGCCAGCCTGACACTGCCGCGCTCGAACGCCGCGATCAGCGCCACCACCGCGGCGAAAGACATCTGGAAGCTGGGTCCCAGCATCCCCTCCGGGTCCATGGCGATGGTGACCAGCCCGGCGAAGGCGACCAGCCGCATGCTCAGCGGATGGCGGTCCAGCATGATCGCCCCCATCACCATGCCGGTCATCAGCACCGACCGCACCGTCGGCAGCGGCGCCCCGACCAGCAGCGTATAGGCGAGCGCCGACACAATCCCGAACAAAGCCGCGATCTTCTTGATCGGCCAACGCAGCGCGATATAGGGCACCGCCGCCAGCAGCGCCCGCACCACATAGAACAGGATGCCCGCCGCGATGCCGACATGCAGGCCGGAAATCGACAGAAGATGCGCCAGCCCGCTGTTGCGGAAGTCGTCCAGCGTCGCTTCGGGAATGCCGAACTCCTCGCCATTCAGCAGTGCGGTGGTGACGCTCGCCTCCACCGGGTCGCCGATCGCCGCCGCGACGCGCTCCGCGATGGCTCCCCGCGCCTGCTCGAAGGCGATGGCAACGGTGCTCCATCCCGTCACCGGCGGCGCCTCCACCTGCTCCACCGCGCCCGTGGCGAAGCCGGTCCCACCCAGACCCATGAACCAGGCCCGCCGCTGGAAGTCGAAGGCACCGGGTTCCGCCGGCGCCTGCGGCGGCAACAGCGTCGCCCGCAGCCGGACCACCGATCCCGGGGCGGGAGCGGGGTTGCGGTCTGACAGGCGGATTCTCAAGGCCGCCGGCATCTGCTCCGGTGCCAGTCTGCTGACCGTCACCTCGCGCAACGTGATGCGCACCGCACCCGGCCGCCGCTCCACCGCCATCACCCGCCCTGTGACGGTGGCACCCGCGATGCTTCGGGTCAGGACCGGCGCCGCCATGCGCGCCGTATGCGCCTGCGCAACCAGGAATCCGGCCGCCGCCATCAGCAGGGCCATCGCCACTCCGGCCAATGCGAACCAGCGCCGCACAGCCAACAACAGAATCACCGCCCCGCCGACCGCCGCGAGCCCGCCCCACCAGACCGGTTCCTGCCGCAACCAGAAATACAGCGACACCCCCGCCCCAAAAGCGACGGGCAGCCACAGAACCCAACGCTCCCCCTCTGCTCCTGCCAACGCCGCGAGTCGCCTGCCGGCCCGCGCCAACAGGCGCCGCCATCGTCCGCTGAGCGCCGGTGGGTTGTCCGTCTCCTCCTCTGGCCAGCCGGCGGCGGTCACCTGCAGCGGCTTCCCGGCGCTGCGATGCCGCCCGCGGGCCCTTCAACGACCGTCCATGCACGCATCGCATTGCCTCCAAGCCGGGTGGCTGTGTTAAACCACGGTGTCGAACCACCGGCGCATCATACCAGCGCCGAACCGGAAATTGAGAGACCGATGACTGTCGTCACCCGCTTCGCTCCGTCGCCGACCGGCTTTCTGCACATCGGCGGTGGCCGCACCGCCCTGTTCAACTGGCTGTACGCCCGCAACACCGGCGGCAAGTTCCTGCTGCGGATCGAAGACACCGACCGGCAACGTTCGACCCAGGCGGCGGTGGACGCCATCCTCGATGGGCTGAAGTGGCTGGGGCTCGACTGGGACGGCGACGCCGTCAGCCAGTTCGAGCGCAAGGACCGTCATGCCGAGGTGGCGCACCAGATGCTGGCCGCCGGCAAGGCCTATCGCTGCTATTGCAGCCCGGAAGAGCTGGAGGAGATGCGCGCCGCCCAGAAGGCAGCCGGGCAGCCGATGCGCTATGATGGCCGCTGGCGTGACCGTCCCGATTCCGATGCTCCTCCGGGCGTTGCTCCGGTGATCCGACTGAAGGCGCCGCAGGAGGGCCAAACCGTCCTGAACGACCTCGTCCAGGGCGAGGTGACTGTCCAGAATGCCCAGCTCGACGACCTGATCCTGCTGCGCGCCGACGGTACCCCGACCTATCTGCTGGCTGTGGTGGTCGACGACCACGACATGAACGTCACCCACGTCATCCGCGGCGACGACCATCTGACCAACACCTTCCGCCAGATCCAGATCTTCAACGCCATGGGCTGGGACCTGCCGCGCTTCGGCCATATCCCGCTGATCCATGGCCCCGACGGCGCCAAGCTGTCCAAGCGCCACGGCGCGCTGGGCGTCGACGCCTACCGCGACATGGGTTATCTGCCGGAAGCGGTCCGCAACTATCTGCTGCGGCTCGGTTGGTCGCATGGCGACGACGAGATCATCTCGACCGAACAGGCCATCGAGTGGTTCAACCTGGAGAGCATCGGCCGCTCGCCGTCGCGCTTCGACTTCGCGAAGCTCGAGAATCTGAATGCCCATTACATGCGGCTTGCCGACGATTCCCGGCTGTTCGGTCTGATCGCCCCGCGCCTGGAGGCGGAACTCGGCCGCAACCTGAGCGATGCCGAACGCGACCTTCTGACGCGGGCCATGAACGGCCTGAAGCAGCGCGCCCGCACCGTGGTCGATCTGGCGCAGAGCGCACGCTTCTATGTCGCGCCGCAGCCGCTCAGCTATGACGAAAAGGCGTCCGCGCTGCTGGACGAAAAGGGCCGCAATCTGTTGAAAGAACTGGCGGCTGCCTTCGCCGAAGTGCCGGAATTCACCGCCGCTGCGCTGGAATCGCAGGTTCGCGCCTTCGCCGAGGCACGGGGCGAAAAGCTGGGCAAGGTGGCTCAGCCGTTGCGCGCCGCGCTGACCGGATCGACGGTGTCGCCGCCGATCTTCGAAGTGGCCGAACTGCTGGGCCGCGAAGCAACGCTTTCTCGCATCCGCGATGCAGCGGGTGCAGCATAATGGTCACTTCCGTGCGTTGCCATCGGGCAGCCTTGGAACTATGCTGCGCCGACGAAAAAAGGGCGCCAAGCCCGACCCTCAACGATAAGGACGTGCCGAGATGACCCAGACCGAGGACGGCAAGGATACCGTAACCCTCATCGACAATAAGACGGGCAAGCAGGTCACGATGCCGGTCCTGCACGGCAGCGTCGGGCCGAGCGTGATCGACATCCGCAAACTCTACGCCGAGACCGGCCACTTCACCTACGATCCGGGCTTCACCTCGACGGGCAGCTGCGAATCGCAGATCACCTACATCGACGGCGACGAAGGGGTTCTGCTGCACCGCGGCTACGCCATCGACGACCTGGCCGAGCATTCGACCTTCCCGGAAGTCTGCTTCCTCCTGCTCAACAACCACCTGCCGACCGCGGCCGAGCGCACGGAGTTCGAGAACATCCTGCGCCGCCACTCGATGGTGCACGAGCAGCTGACCAAGTTCTACAGCGGCTTCCGCCGTGACGCCCACCCGATGGCGATCATGTGCGGCGTCGTCGGCGCCCTGTCCGCCTTCTACCACGACTCGCTGGACATCAACGATCCGCAGGCGCGCAAGATCGCCGCGCACCGCCTGATCGCCAAGATGCCGACGATCGCGGCCATGGCCTACAAGTACTCGACCGGCCAGCCCTTCATGTATCCGCGCAACGACCTGTCGTATGCGGAGAACTTCCTCTACATGACCTTCGGTACGCCCTGCGAGCCGTTCAAGGTCAACCCGATCCTGTCCAAGGCGATGGACAAGATCTTTATCCTGCATGCCGACCACGAACAGAACGCCTCGACCTCGACCGTCCGTCTGGCCGGTTCGTCGGGCGCCAACCCGTTCGCCTGCATCGCCGCCGGCATCGCCTCGCTGTGGGGTCCGGCCCATGGCGGTGCGAACGAAGCCGTGCTGAAGATGCTGGAGGAGATCGGCTCGGTGGATCGCATCCCCGAGTTCGTCCGCCGCGCCAAGGACAAGAACGACAACTTCCGCCTGATGGGCTTCGGCCACCGGGTCTACAAGAACTACGACCCGCGCGCCCAGGTCATGCGCCAGACCTGCCACGAGGTCCTCGGCGAACTCGGCATCAAGGACGAGCCGCTGCTGGACATCGCGATGGAGCTGGAGAAGATCGCCCTGTCGGACGAGTACTTCATCGAGAAGAAGCTCTATCCGAACGTCGACTTCTACTCGGGCATCATCCTGAAGGCGATGGGCTTCCCGACCAGCATGTTCACCGTGCTGTTCGCGCTGGCCCGCACCGTCGGCTGGATCAGCCAGTGGAAGGAGATGATCGAGGACCCGGTGCAGAAGATCGGCCGTCCGCGTCAGCTCTACACCGGCCAGACCAAGCGGCCGTTCGTGCCGCTGGCCGAGCGTGGCTAACCGGCCCACAGCCCACATCGGAATGGGCGGCTCCAACGGAGCCGCCCAGGACCCGACTGCGTACATCGTTCCGGCCCGGCGGGTGCGTCTGCGCCCGCCGGCCAACGACAACAGGGCGCCGCTCGGCTGGCGCGTCCGCCGGCTGATCGTCTATCTGCTGATCCTGGCACTGATCGCCGGGATCGTCTTCATCTGAGGCGACACCTCAGTTCTCGCATTGCAGTGCGAATCCTTCGTCGATCCACCCCGTAATACCGCCGATCATCAGTTTGACCGGCCGCCCGATCCTCGCGAGCCGCAAGGCGGCGCGATCGGCCCCGTTGCAATGGGGCCCGGCGCAATAGACCACGAACAGCGTGCCATCCGGCCAATCCGCCATCCGACGTACCGTTATCTTGCCATGTGGCAGGTTCAGTGCTCCGGGCAAATGCCCCCGCGCGAACGCCGCGGGGCCGCGCACGTCGAGCAGGATGAAGTCCGGCGTTCCCGATGTCAGCGTCTCATGAACGTCCCAGCAGTCGGTCTCCAGCGATAACCGCCTGGCAAAATGAGCCGCCGCCATCTCGCACGGCGCAGCAGGAATTTCGGTGACGAGACTGGGCATGGGTTCCTCGGTGCTGGGGTCCGGTCGGAAGTGATGCCCCCATCATTCCAGTCGCTCCTTCGACTGGAAAGTGGCGCAACCGCCAGCTATCGTGCAGATCATGCCAATCGCCACGCCTCCGCTGGTCGTAGCCCTTGCCTATGACGGCCTCTGCACCTTTGAGTTCGGCGTCGCCGTCGAGGTGTTCGGGCTGTCGCGCCCGGAACTCGGGCCGAATTGGTACCGATTTGCGGTCGCCGCCCTCGATGCCGGACCGCTGCGCGCGGTGGGCGGCATCCGCGTGGAGGCCGATGGCGGGCTCGACCTGCTCGACCAAGCCGATATCATCATCATTCCCGGCTGGCGCGGCGCACGGGAGCCGGTACCGGGCGACCTGATCGCTGCGCTGCGCCGGGCCGACAAGCGCGGCACGCGCATCCTGTCGATCTGCTCCGGCGCCTTCGTTCTTGCCGCCGCCGGGCTTCTGAACGGACGCCGGGCGACCACGCACTGGCGATATGCCGCGACGCTCGGTGAGCTCTACCCCGATATCCGGGTGATGCCCGACGTGCTGTATGTGGACGAAGGCAACATCCTGACCTCAGCCGGCAGTGCAGCCGGCATCGACCTCTGTCTGCATCTGGTCCGCCGCGATTTCGGATCGGAGGCGGCGAACAGCGTGGACCGCCGTCTGGTCGTCCAGCCCCACCGCGAGGGCGGACAGGCACAATTCATTGAAGCACCGGTGCCGACCGCCCGCGAAGGAGCCCGCTTGGCCCCCCTGCTCGATCATTTGCGGGAAAGGCTGGCGGAGGTACACAGCCTGTCCGGCATGGCATCGCAGGCGGGGATGAGTGTCCGCACCTTCCTGCGCCGGTTCCAGTCCCTCACCGGCACCACGCCCGGCGACTGGCTGCTGACGGAGCGACTGGGGCGCGCCCGTGACCTTCTGGAAACGAGCAGCCTGCCGGTGGAGGAGGTGGCGACCCTGACCGGCTTCGGCTCCGCCGCCACCCTCCGTCACCATTTCCGCCGCCGGCTCGGACTCAGCCCGGCCAACTACCGCGAACGCTTCCGCCGTGTGGCCGGGCCTGCGCCAACGAAAAAGGGCGCGGTCATCACCGACCGCGCCCCTCCTCCTGACCTTTGACCCAATGGCCGGTCACTTCCTCTCGATCAACTCCACCTTGTAACCATCCGGGTCTTCGATGAAGGCGATCACGGTGGTGCCATGCTTCATCGGACCCGGCGGGCGCGGAATCTTGACACCTTCGGCCGCCAGCTTCTCGCAGGTCGCATAGATGTCCGGTACGCCGAGGGCGATATGACCGTAGGCAGTGCCGATCTCGTACGGTTCCTTCTGATCCCAATTGTGGGTCAGTTCCAGGACCGCGGTGTCGGACTCTTCGCCATAACCGACGAAAGCAAGGGTGAAGCGGCCGCCCTCATAGTCATTGCGGCGCAGCAGCTTCATGCCGAGCAGCCGCGTGTAGAAGTCGAGCGACTTCTCCAGGTCCAGCACGCGCAGCATCGTGTGCAGCAGACGGAATTCACTCATGATCTCTGATCTCCCATTCAGGGTTTGCCCTCTGGGGGCCTGTTCAAGCGTCGCTCCGCAACGACGTTCAGGATCGTACGGGCAGCCCGTTCGCTGGGCGGAGTGTCGCCTTGCCCCAGCCAGCGGGCCACCTCGGCAACGCCATTGATCTGCACCTGACGTGCCGCCGGATCATCCAGCAGGCGGCCCAGTTCGGTGGCCAGTCTATCCGGCCGGCAATCCTGCTGCAGCAGTTCGGGAACCAGCATCCGATCGAGCATCAGGTTGACGAGGTTGACGTATTTCACCCGGATCAGCCGCCGATAGAGTGCGACCGTAACCGGGTTCAGCCGATAGGCGATGACCGTCGGCAGCCGCGCAAGAGCCAACTCCAGAGAAACGGTGCCGGATGCGGCGAGTGCCGCTTCCGCCGCGGCGAAGGCATCGTATTTTTCGGCGTCGCCTTCAACCAGCACGGTTCGGACCGGCCAGTCGGCGATCGCTGCCGCCACCCGGTCGCGTACCGTAGCCACTGTCGGGACCACCGCCACCAAAGTCGGGTGGCTGGATTGCAACCGCTCCAGCGTTGCCCGGAAATCCGGCAGCAGCCGCGACACTTCACCTTTGCGGCTGCCGGGAAGAACCGCGACCACGCGGTCGGTCGATGCAATCCCGTGACGATTGCGGAAGCCGGCACCATCGCCCTTCCCCGCCCCGCCCTCGACCACAGAATGGCCGACGAAGGTACAGGCCAGCCCTTCCCTCTCGAAATAGGGCGGCTCGAAGGGAAGGACAGCAAGCAGATGATCGTAGATGGCGGCATATTTCGCCGCACGCTTCGGCTTCCAGGCCCAAACCGTCGGTGCGACATAGTGGATCAGCGGGATGGCGGGTGCGGCCGCACGCACCTTCTTCGCCACGCGCACGGTGAACCCCGGCGAGTCGATGCCAACCACGGCGTCGGGACGTATACGGATGATCTCCGCGACCGTCTGGTCGATGCGACGGATCAGGTTGGGCAGGTGCGGCAGCAGTTCGAAGATGCCGAACAGGGTCAGTTCCGCCATGGGAAAGAGGCTGACAAGCCCCTCCGCCATCATCTTCTCGCCGCCGATGCCGACGAACCTCACCTTTCCACCGGTCAGCCGCTTGGCCGCAGCCATCAGCCGGGCGCCCAGCGCGTCGCCGGACGGCTCGCCGGCGATCAGGAACAGTGTCGGACCGCCGTCGGCCGCAACCGGGTCGTTCATTGCGGAATCTCGATGCCGACAACGAACAGGCCGAGTCGATCTGCCGCCTCGGCCACCGCCGGTCGGTCCACCAGCAGGCTTCCGCCGGCCTCGATTGCGATCCCCCGCAGGCCGGCCGCCGCAGCCTTTTCCACCGTGGTGACGCCCATGGTGGGAAGGTCGATGCGGCGATCCTGCTTCGGCTTCCTCACTTTGACCAGCACGCCACCGGGCCCCGGACGCGCCAGTGCCGCACAGCGATTGAGCATGGCGTCGGTTCCCTCGATCGCCTCGACTGCCAGAACGATTCCCTGCTGAACCACCGCACCCTGGCCGACGTCCAGCGCCCCCATTGCGCGGGCGACCTCGACCGCGCGGGCAATGTCCCGCTCCGCGTCCGCGTCGGGCGCGAGGCGGCCGACCGGTCCGGCAACGGTCAGCAGATCCTTCAACAGGTCATGCAATCCGACCACGCGGAACCCATCCTCCTCGACTTCACGCACGACGGCGCGCAGCAAGCCGTCATCGCCGAGCGCGCGGGTGCCGACGCGGGCAAGGAAACGCGCGGTGCGCCAATCCGGCATCAGTTCGGTGAAAGAGGGACGCTTCACCGGTCCGGCGAGAACGACCTCTCCCACGCCCTCCTCGTGCAGACGCCGCAGGATCGTGCCGGCGGCACCGAAGCGGCTCCAGACATGGGGCACCCCGGCAACCGTCTCGGGATCGGTGTGTCCATCGAAGGCCACGATGAAGACCTCACGCCCCTGCCCGCGCACCGCATTGGCGATGCGGGCCGGGAGCGTACCGCCGCCGGCCAGGATCGCCAGCTTCGGACCCGCTGCCGGCAATCCGGTGCTCTGCCTGGTATCGGCCATCGGCCGGACGCCTCAGCTCTCGCGCGGCTGGCAGAGAGACCGGGCTTCCTTGGCCCGGATGAAGGAGAGAACGTCCGAAATCAGCGCACGCTCGCCGAAATCGCGGCCGACCTCATCCACCCGCTCGGCGAAGGTCCCCTCCGGACCGAACAGCATGCGATAGGCCGCGCGGAGCGCGTGGATGTCATCTTTCTTGAAGCCGCGGCGTTCCAGACCGACCAGATTCAAGCCGGCCAGCCGGGCGCGGTCGCCCATGACCAGGCCGAAGGGGATCACGTCGTTCTCGACACCCGACATGCCGCCGATCATGGCGTGGGAGCCGATGCGCACGAACTGGCGCACCGCCGACAGCCCGCCGATGATGACATAGTCACCCAGCGTGACGTGACCGCCCAAAGTGGCGTTGTTGGCCATGATGACATGATCGCCGACGATGCAGTCGTGGGCCACGTGCGAGCCCATCATGAACAGCCCGTCGTCACCGACGCGGGTGATCATGCCGCCGCCCTCGGTGCCCGGGTTCATCGTCACATGTTCGCGGATCTGGTTGCGGGCGCCGATGACGAGCTCCGACGGCTCGCCATGGAACTTCAGATCCTGCGGCCGGTGTCCGATGGACGCGAAGGGATAGATGACGGTTTCGGCACCGATGCTGGTGCGCCCGTCGACCGCAACATGCGAAACCAGCCGAACGCCGTCGCCCAGCGTCACGTCGGGACCGACGACGCAGAAGGGGCCGATGCTGACCCCCTCCCCCAGTTTGGCAGCGGGATCGACGATGGCGGACGGATGGATGGTAACGGTCATTTTTCGTCCAGGATCATGGCGGAATAGACGGCTTCAGCGACGAGGACGCCATTGACCTTGGCCTCGCCCTTGAACTTCCACACGTTGGCACGCTGACGCTGCTTGGTGACGTGGATGTGGATGGTGTCGCCGGGAGTGACGGGGCGGCGGAAGCGAGCCTCGTCGACGGTCATGAAATAGACCAGCTTGCCTTCGGCGTCGGGACCCAGGGTCGCCACGACCAGCACGGCGGAGGTCTGGGCCATCGCCTCGATGATCAGCACGCCGGGCATGACCGGGCGCGACGGGAAGTGGCCCTGGAAGAATGGCTCGTTGATCGTGACGTTCTTCACGCCGGTGGCGCCTTCGCCCAGCGTCACATCGATCACCCGGTCGATCATCAGGATCGGGTAGCGATGCGGGATCATCTTCATGATCCGCATGATGTCGATGTCGTCGATCTTATTGCTTTGCGCGTTGTTGTCCGCCGTCACGTCCATTGCCCGGCCGCCCGCCTTTCCACCAACCGATAGGGTTCATCGCTCCCAAAACAGGGAACGGGCACCGCTGCCCCGATAAGGAACACCAGTGCCTTATTGTTTGCTCCGCCTTCTTGCCCCATTTCCGCGGCGACCGCAACCGCCGAACCCGGAAACGGAACAGGGCCGCCACCGTCCCCGCTCGGGATGGCGACGGCCCTGTTCAGACCAGCATCACTGCTTGGGGACGTTCAGCGCGACCTGCGGCAGCTTCTTGTTCACGCGCTCCATCACCGCGTCGGTGACGTCGAGCTGCGTGTCGACCAGAACGAACTGCTGGCGAGCCAGAACGAGGTTCGCGCCGCGCTCGCGGGAGATGTCGGCGACCACCTCGACCATCGTCTTGTGAACGACGGCCATCGCTTCGTTCAGGCTGGTCTCCAGAGCGCGCTTACGGTTCTGGACCGTCTTCTGCACGTCGGCGACCTGCTTTTCGAAATCGCGGCGCTTGTTGGCGAGAGCTTCCGGCGACAGGACGGTCTGCTGCTTGCGCAGTTCGTCCTCGTTCTTGCGGAGCTTGTCTTCCAGCGCGGAGATTTCCTTCTGGTAGGAATCACGCAGCGATTCGAAGGACTTGGTGATGCCCTTCGACGCGGCGGATTCCTGCATGATCTTCTGGACATCGATCACGGCGATGACAGGCGCCTTGAGCTCCGCACCCGGACCCGGAACTTCGGCCTTCGGGGCGTCGGTCTTGGGTGCCGATTGGGCCGGAGCCGCCTGGGCCATGGCCGAGTTCGCGGCAAAGAGGAGACCGGCAGCCGTAATGGCCGACAGGGCGGCGACGCGGAACGGCGTCTTCGACAGGGTGGATTGCATCTTAGAACCTGGTTCCGAAGCTGAAGCGGATAAGCTCTTTCTTGTCGTAGCCTTCCTTGCGGATCGGCAGGGCGACATCGAGCCGGATGGGGCCGAACGGCGACTTCCACGACACGCCGGTGCCGATAGAGACGCGGATGCTCTCGTCATCCTTCACGTTCGGATCGCTGATATCGGCCTTGCCCAGCGTGCCGACATCGGTGAAGGCATGGCCGAGCAGACCGAATTCCTCCGGCAGGCCGAAGGGGAAGCTCATTTCCACCGAGGCGCGGGCATAGCGCGTGCCGCCCAGCGCGTCGCCGGTCGAAATATCGCGCGGGCCGATACCGGCGGTGTTGAAGCCGCGCAGGGTGTCGCCGCCGATGAAGAAGCGGTCGCCCAGATCCACCTTCTTGCCGAGGCCGTGGATGTAGCCGATTTCGCCGGTAGTGCTGAGCACCCACTGGTCCTCGCCGAGCGGCAGGTAGTAGCCGGCAGCCAGCTTGTTCCGCAGGAAGCGCACCGACCCACCGAGACCGGCGATGTCGTTGGTCAGGCGAATGAAGTAGCCCTCGGTCGGCGTCAGCTTGCTGTTGCGGACGTCGTAGGTCAGCTCCTGGCCGATCAGCGAGGTCAGACGCTCACCGCGCTGCTCCTGGATGTACTTCGACGCGGTGGTCGGCACTTCCTCGATCAGCGTGTCCTGCAGCTGATAGTAAACGCGCTGGCGCAGACGCTCGGTCAGCGGATAGCCGAGGCGCAGGGCGAAGCCGGTGTTCTTCTCGTTGAAGGAGCTTTCGTCCTGGTAGTTGTAGCGCGTCCGGAAGACGTCGACGCCGGCCGACAGGTCGCGGTCCATGAAGTACGGCTCCGTGAAGGAGATATCGTACAGCTGGCGCCGACCGGACAGCGTAGCACCCAGACGCAGGTCCTGACCGCGTCCGAGGAGATTGCGCTCACGGATCGAGAAGTCGCCCAACGGGCCGTCAGAGGTCGAGAAGCCCGCACCGATGGAGATTTCACCGGTGGACTGTTCGGCCACGTCGACGTTGACGACGGTGCGGTCCGGCGCGCTGCTCTCGGACGTCGTGATGTTGACGCGCTCGAAGAAGCCGAGATCCTTGATGCGCTGCTCCGACCGCTTCAGCTTCGACGCGTTGAAGGGATCGCCTTCGGACAGCAGCATCTCGCGGCGGATCACCTTGTCGAGCGTCCGGACGTTGCCGGAAATATCGATGCGGTCGACGAAGGTGCGCGGGCCTTCGTTGATCTCATAGGTGATGTCGATGGTGTGGGTTTCGCGGTTGCGCGAAATCCGCGGACGGACATCGACGAAGGCGTACTGCAGGTCGCCGACCGCGTTGGTCAGCTTCGTGATGGTGTCTTCCACCTTCTGGGCGTTGTACCAGTCGCCTTCGGTGGTGGTGACGCTGTTCTGCAGAACCGCGGGGTCGAGCTGCTTCAGCGAGGTCTTGATGTCGACCTTGCCGAACTTGTAGCGCTCGCCTTCCTCGATGGTGAAGGTGATGAAGAAATCCGATTTGTCCGGAGTCAGTTCGGCGACCGCCGACACGACGCGGAAATCGGCATAGCCTTCCTTCAGGTAGTAGCGGCGCAGCAGGTCGCGATCGTAGTTCAGGCGATCCGGATCGTAATTGTCATCCGACGACAGGAACCGCCACCAGGCGGATTCCTTAGTCTGGATGTTCTCGCGCAGGGTTCCGTCCGAGAAATGCTCGTTGCCGATGAAGGTGATGCCGCGCACGCCGGTGCGCACGCCTTCATTGATCTCGAACACCAGATCGACGCGGTTCTGGTCGAGCTGGATGATCTTCGGTTCGACGGTCGCGCCGAATCGGCCTTGCCGCCGGTAAATCTCCTGGATGCGCTGGACGTCGGACTGGACCCGGGTTCGGGTATAGACCACGCGCGGACGCAACTGGATTTCCTTCTCCAGCGTATCCTTCTCGATGCGCCGATTGCCCTCGAACGCGATGCGATTGATGATCGGGTTCTCCGCCACCGTCACCACAAGCGTGTCGCCTTCGCGCTTCAGCACGACGTCGGCGAACAGGCCGGTGTTGAACAGCGACTTCAGCGACTGGTCGATCCGGTCGGGATCGAACGGATCGCCGGGCTGGACGGTCAGGTAGGAGCGGACCGTGGAGGGTTCGATTCGCTGGGTGCCTTCGACCCGGATGTCGCGCACCGTACCGCCACTGAACACCTGGGTGACCGTGGACCCGGTGACCGCCTGAGCCCGACCGGGCGAGGCGGCGGTTTGGGCGAGGGCGACAGACACCGTCGTCATGGCGCAGCCGGCCATCAGGCCCGCCACCAGAACTTTGCTCGACACCGGCAAATCACGCTCCCTGGCAAGGGGCTGGCTTTAGGAAACCAGTCCCCGGAAGAAATCGACCACGCGCAATTGAACAAGGTCGTTCCACGTGGCGAAGACCATGAGCGTTAATACCAAGGCCAATCCAATTCGGAAACCGTATTCTTGCGCTCGCGCTCCAAGCGGCCGGCCGAGCAGCTTTTCGACGCCGTAAAAAAGCAGGTGTCCGCCGTCCAGCATCGGAACCGGAAACAGGTTGATGAGGCCCAGGTTCACAGACAGGAACGTCATGAACCAGACCAGCGGATACCAGCCGGATTGCGCCACCTCGCCCGACATCTGGGCGATGCGCAGCGGGCCGCCCAACTCCTCCGTCCCGCGCGATCCCTGGACCATCTGGCCCAGCGCCGTGAAGGTGCCGGTGATCATGCCTGCGACTTCACGTCCCGCCTGCCAGACGGCGGTCACGGGGTCATGACGCATCATGCCGACGCTGCCGCGGCTGATCCCGAGCAGGCCGATCTGGTGAGCATTGCCGAGTCGGTCGGTGACGGTCTGCGACTCCGGCGTGGCGGTCAGGGTCATCACCCGTCCATCACGCTTCAGTTCGATGGCCAGCGGCTCGCCCGGGCGGATCGAAACGATCTGCCGGATCTCTTCGAATCGCTGAACCCCGGTACCGTCGACCGACAGGATCAGATCACCCGGTTGGATGCCGGCGCGTTCCGCCGCACTGCCGGGCTGAATGCCACCGACGTCCGGCGGGGTGAAGGACTGACCGGCGGTCATGAACAGCAGGGAAAGAACGACGATGGAGAAGACGAAATTCGCGATCGGTCCGGCCGCGACGATGGCTGCGCGCTGCCCCACCCGCTTGTGGTGGAAGGACACCGCGCGCTCCTCCGCCGACATGGCGGTCAGATGGGCACCCGGGGTGCTGGCCGGATCGGCATCGCCGAACATCTTGACGTACCCGCCGAGCGGCAGCGCGCTGAATTTCCAGCGGGTGCCCACCCGGTCGGTGAAGCCGAACAGTTCCGGTCCGAAGCCGATGGAGAAGGTCTCGATCCGCACGCCGTTGCGGCGCGCGATCAGATAGTGACCAAGCTCGTGCACGAAGACGAGCACGGTGAGGACCAGCAGAAAGGCCAGCACCGAGGTCCAGAAACCGCCGATAACGTCCATATCAACCCTTGCGCCTTCCAGCGCCTCGAACGCGGATCATCGGCTGCCAACCGCCGTCGCACCGATGGCCGCAACGCGGCTGGCGGCATCCCGCCTCGCGTCCGCGTCGGCCTCCCGCACGGCGGCGAGATCGCGCAGCGGGCGGTGGGGCAACGCCGTCAACGTCTCCTCGACGATCCGTTCGATGTCGAGGAAGCCGATCCGGCGGTCGAGAAACGCCTGGACGGCCACCTCGTTGGCGGCACTGAGTATAGTAGGAGCGCCCCCCCCGCTTTGCAAGGCGGCCCGGGCCAGCCTCAGTGCAGGGAAACGCACGGGATCCGGAGCCTCGAAGGTCAGCGTCGACGTCTTGACCAGATCAAGCCGCTCCGCCGGCGTGGCGATGCGGGCGGGCCAGCCGAGCGCATAGGCGATCGGCGTGCGCATGTCGGGCGTGCCGAGCTGCGCCAGAACCGAGCCGTCGACATATTCGACCAGCGAATGGATGACCGACTGCGGGTGGACCAGCACATCGATGCGCTCTTCCGGGATGCCGAACAGGAAGTGGGCTTCGATCAGCTCCAGCCCCTTGTTCATCATCGTGGCGCTGTCGACCGAAATCTTGGCGCCCATGTCCCAGGTCGGATGGGCGACCGCCTGCTCCCGCGTCGCAGCCGCCATGAAGGCGCGATCCCGGGTGCGGAAGGGACCGCCCGACGCCGTTAGGATCAGGCGGGCAACGCTGTCGGTACGGTCGAAATCGAAGACCTGGTAGATGGCGGAATGCTCGCTGTCGACCGGCAGCAGCGTCGCACCGTGGGTCTTCACCTCCTCCATCATCAGGGCACCGGCGCAGACCAATACCTCCTTGTTGGCGAAGGCGACGATGGCACCACGCCGCACGGCGGCGAGCGTCGGCTGGAGACCGGCGGCGCCGACGATGGCGGCCATCACCCAGTCGGCCGGACGCTCTGCCGCGGCGGCAACCGCTTCGGACCCGGCGGCGACCTCGATGCCGGTGCCGGAGAGCAGGCTCTTCAACTCGGCATAGGCGGAGGGGTCGGCGACCACGGCCAAGCGGGCATTCAACTGCCGGGCTTGCTGAGCCAGCAGAGTGACGTTGCGGTTGGCGGTCAGTGCCTCCACCGGGAAGCGCTCCGGATCGCGGGAGACGAGGTCCACCGTCTGCGTTCCGACCGAGCCCGTGGACCCGAGGATCGTTACGCTGCGCGGCGCATCAGGCCCCGCTCCCGCTTTCACCACCATGACAGAACCGATCCAACAGCCGCGTGAAACAGGGCCAGCACCGGGGCCGCGGCCAGAAGCCCGTCGATGCGGTCGAGGATGCCGCCATGCCCTGGAATGAGCTGACCGCTGTCCTTCACATTGTAACGCCGCTTGATTGCCGATTCGAACAGGTCGCCGGCCTGCCCGACCACGGCGACGGCAGCGCCCACCGCCAGAGCGATGTCCGGGCGCGCCGCGCCGAAGGCCAGAGCCACCAGCCAGCCGAAAAGCGCCGACGACGCCATGCCGCCGATCAGGCCGGCCCAAGTCTTTTTGGGGCTGATGCGCGGCGCCAGCTTAGGTCCGCCGATGCTGCGGCCCGCGGCATAGGCCCCGATGTCGGTTGCCCAGATTGCAATGAGGACGAACAGGAAGAGCGACAGCCCGGACTCCGGCAGATCACGCAGCCACATCAGGCCGGCCATGCCGACAGCGACATAAAGCACGCCAAACCCGAGCAGGTTGCGGTCGGCGCCGCCACCCACAATCGCCGTCAGAACGGCGAAGGCAGCAGCCGCCCCCAGCCCGGCGGCCGGACCGGCGGCGATCTGCGCCATCACTGCCACGAGGATGCCGACCGCCGCCATGATGCGGGCCGGCAAGCGGCGGGCGCTGGGAACGATGCTGGTCCATTCGGATACGGCGACCACCGATCCGAAGGCGATCAGGGCATGGAACACCCAGCCGCCAATCCAGACGGCACCCAGCACGACCGGCGCCATGACCAATGCCGACAGGACGCGAACCTTGAGGTCCCCTGCCCTGGATGGCTTGGCCGGCACTGCGAGCGAATCCGGCGTGTCAGCGGGACCCGGCGGTGGTGGCGCCGAAGCGGCGTTCCCGTCGGTGGAACTCTTCAATCGCCGCCTCCAGATCGCGCTTGGTGAAATCGGGCCAGAGCGTATCGACGAAGACCAGTTCGGCATAGGCCGCCTGCCACAGCAGGAAATTGCTGATCCGCTTCTCGCCGCTGGTGCGGATGATCAGGTCGGGGTCGGGTATGTCGGCCGTGTAGAGCCGCGCCGACAGCGCGTCTTCGTCGATGGCTTCAGGCGACAGGCGACCGGCCGCCACCTCTTCCGCCAGTCGGCGAGCCGCATGGACGATCTCCAGGCGCGAGCCGTAGCTGAGGGCCACCACCAGCGTCATCACCCGGTTGTCGCGGGTCAGGCCCTCGGCATTGTCGATCAGCCGGTTGATGTCCTCCGACAGCCGCGTACGGTCGCCGATCACCCGCAGGCGGACGCCCGCCCGGTGCAGTTCGGCGACTTCGCTGCGCAGGTAGAAGCGCAGCAGACCCATCAGGTCGCTGACCTCTTCCTCCGGCCGGCGCCAGTTCTCCGAGGAGAAGCTGAAGATCGTCAGAGTGCCGATGCCAAGTTCGCGCGCCGCTTCCACGGTGCGGCGGACGGCGTCCACGCCCTTCTTGTGACCGGCGGTGCGCGGCAGGCCGCGCGCCTTGGCCCAGCGCCCGTTGCCATCCATGATGATGGCGACATGCCCTGGAGCCGTGTTGGACCGGTTGTCGTCCGCGTCGCGCATTCCGGATCAGACCTGCATAATTTCCTTTTCTTTTTGCGCAAGCGTGTCGTCAACCAGCTTGATGTGCTGATCGGTCAGCACCTGCACCTTGTCCGCCTGGACCTTGTGCTCGTCCTGGGTGATCTCGCTGGCCTTCTCGGCCTTCTTCAGGCCGTCCATCCCGTCGCGACGGATGTTGCGGACGGCGATACGGCACTGCTCGGCGTACTTGTGGGCGACCTTCGCCAGTTCGGCGCGGCGCTCCTGCGTCAGGTCGGGCAGCGGCACGCGGATGACCTGGCCTTCGGCCTGCGGGTTCAGGCCCAGGCCGCTGTCGCGGATGGCCTTCTCGACCGCCTTGATCATGCCGCGGTCCCACACCTGCACCGAGATCAGGCGCGGCTCCGGAACGGAGACCGTCGCGACCTCGCGCAGGTGCATGCGGCTGCCATAGGCCTCCACCATCACCGGTTCGAGCAGATTGGACGAGGCGCGGCCGGTGCGCAGACCGCCCAGTTCCTTGCGAAACGAGTCAAGCGCGCCTTCCATGCGGCGCTTCAGATCCGATAGGTCGGGCGCAGCCACGGGCCTACTCCCTTTCTTCCGTTATGATGGTGTGCTTGCCACGGCCCTGCATCACTTCGGCGAAGGCGCCGGGCGTGTGGATCGAGAAGACCAGAATGGGAATGTGGTTCTCGCGCGACAGCGCGATCGCCGAAGCGTCCATCACCTGCAGGTCCTTGGTCAGGACGTCCATGTAGGTGAGGCGTTCGTAATGCTCGGCCGACGGATCCTTCTTCGGATCGGCGGTATAGACGCCATCGACCTGCGTTCCCTTCAGCAGACCGTCACAGCCCATTTCGGACGCGCGGAGCGCCGCGGCGGTGTCGGTGGTGAAGAAGGGGTTGCCGGTGCCGGCGGCGAAAATCACCACCCGGCCCTTTTCCATGTGGCGGACGGCGCGGCGGCGGATATAGGGCTCGCAGACCGTCGCCATGGGAATGGCCGACTGCACCCGCGTGCTGACGCCCATCCGTTCGAGCGCGCTCTGCATCGAGAGCGCGTTCATCACGGTGGCGAGCATGCCGATATAGTCGGCCGAAGCACGCTCCATGCCGCTCGCCGCACCCTTCACACCCCGGAAGATGTTCCCCCCGCCGATGACCAGACAGACCTGGACGCCGAGTGCGATGACCGCCTTCACCTCGTTGGCGATGCGGTTCACCATCTCCGGGTCCAGACCATAGTCGCGCTGACCCATCAGCGCTTCGCCCGACACCTTGAGGAGAACGCGCTTGTAGCGGACGCCCTCGGCCGGCGCGGTGGTCCCGGTGGTTTCGACCATGGGGGGAACGCTCCCTTGCTGTTTCAGAATGCGGCGTACGGACCTTTAGCGTTCGACCTTACCGGTCTCAGCCCTGACCGCCGGCAGCGGCAGCGACCTCGGCGGCGAAGTCCGACTGGGCCTTCTCGATGCCCTCGCCCAGCGCGAAGCGGGTGAAGGCCGTGACCTTGACCGGAGCGCCGATGTCCTTGGCGGCGTTCTCCACCACCTTGCGGACCTTGGTCTCGCCGTCGATCACGTAGGTCTGCTCCAGCAGGCAGACTTCCTCGTAGTACTTGCGGACGCGGCCTTCGACCATCTTCTCGATGATGTTCTCCGGCTTGCCCGAAGCGCGGGCCTGCTCGGCCAGCACATTGCGCTCACGCTCCAGCGACGAGCTGTCGACATCGGCGATGTCCAGCGCGTCCGGGCGGGCAGCGGCGATGTGCATGGCGATCTGCTTGCCGAGGTCGGCCAGCTTGGCGGTGTCGCCGGTCGACTCGAGAGCCACCAGAACGCCGATCTTGCCCAGGCCCGGCGCGATGGCCGAGTGGACGTAGCTGACGACGACACCGGCCGAGACCGACAGGGTGACGGCGCGGCGCAGGTTCATGTTCTCGCCGACGGTGGCGATCAGGCTGGTCAGCTCATCCTGGGCGGTGTGCGAGGTGCCCGGATAGGTGGCGGCCTTCAGTGCCTCGACGTCGCCGGCAGAGGTCAGCGCCAGCTCGGCGGTCTTGGCGGCGAAAGCCTGGAACTTGTCGTTGCGGGCGACGAAGTCGGTCTCGGCGTTCACCTCGACGACGGCACCCTTGGTGCCGGCGGTGGCGACGGCGACCAGCCCCTCGGCGGCGACGCGGCCCGACTTCTTCGCAGCGGCGGCGAGGCCCTTCTTGCGCAGCCAGTCGACGGCGCCCTCGAGGTCGCCCTGCGTCTCGTTCAGCGCCTTCTTGCAGTCCATCATGCCCGCGCCGGTCTTCTCGCGCAGTTCCTTGACGAGCGAGGCGGTAATCTCGGCCATGTTGCGCCCTCTTCCTTCCAAGCGATCCGGCAGGCGGATCGGATTGAGTCACAAAGTCAAAACGGGTGGCAACCCATAAAAAAGCCAGCCCATAAAAAAGGCAGCCGGGCCATAGGTCATAAGGCCCGGCTGCCCTTGAACCGTCAGGGTCAGGCCTGGGCGGTCTCGGCGGCGGCGGTCTCTTCCTCCGGCAGCTGCTCGGCCGGGGCATCCTCGGCGGCACCCACGTCGATGCCGGCGGCGCTCATCTCGGCCTGCAGGCCGTCAAGCACGGCGCCGACCGTCAGGTCGCAGTACAGCTCGATGGCGCGCAGGGCGTCGTCGTTGCCGGGGATCGGGAAGGCCACGCCGTCCGGATCGGAGTTGCTGTCGAGGACCGCGATGACCGGGATGCCCAGCTTGTTGGCTTCCTTGACCGCGATCGACTCCTTGTTGGTGTCGATGATGAAGATGACGTCCGGCAGGCCGCCCATCTCCTTGATGCCGCCCAGCGCACGCTCCAGCTTGTCGCGCTCGCGGGTCAGCTCCAGGATTTCGCGCTTGGTCAGGCCCGAGGTGTCACCGCCCAGACGCTCTTCCATCTCGCGCAGGCGCTTGATCGACTGGGAGATCGTCTTCCAGTTGGTCAGCATGCCGCCGAGCCAGCGGTGGTTGACGTAGTACTGGCCGCACTTGGCGGCAGCCTCGGCGATGCGCTCCTGGGCCTGGCGCTTGGTGCCGACGAACAGGACGCGGCCACCGCCGGCGACGACGTCACGCACGGCCTGCAGGGCGCGGTGCAGCATCGGGACGGTCTGCTCGAGGTCGATGATGTGCACGCCATTGCGGACGCCGAAGATGTACTGGTTCATCTTCGGGTTCCAGCGGCGGGTGTGGTGACCGAAGTGGACACCGGCTTCCAGCAGCTGGCGCATGGTGAAGGTGGGCATGGTCATGTGGAAAAAATCCCTTTTTCCGGTTGCTCCGCCGCGGGCATTGTCGACAGCGCATGGAAACCATGGCTGAAGACACCGGATCGGGCCATCGGAGTAAAACCGAAGGTCCGCCAGCCCGCGTGAGGTTTTGACGACGGCGCTTACATAGCCCCGCACGCGCATGTTGACAAGGAAAAAGGCCACCCGGACCAGCGTCCGGATGGCCTTTTCAGCAAACCGCCAAGGACCGGTGAAAGTTCCTTTACGCCTGCGGCGCGGACGGGGCCGCAACCTTCGGCTTCGGCAGGTCGAGCTTCAGATGCAGCTCCCGCAGGCGGGCAGTGTCGACCGGCGCCGGGGCCTGCATCAGAAGGTCTTCGGCGCGCTGGTTCAGCGGGAAGGCGATGACCTCGCGGATGTTCGGCTCGTCGGCCAGCAGCATGACGATGCGGTCGATGCCAGGGGCGGAACCGCCGTGCGGCGGGGCGCCCAGCTTGAACGCGCTCAGCATGCCGCCGAATCGGGCTTCCAGCTCCTCCGGCGGGTAGCCGGCGATCTCGAAGGCCTTGTACATCACCTCCGGCAGGTGATTACGGATGGCGCCGGACGACAGCTCCACACCATTGCAGACGATGTCGTACTGGTAGGCCTTGATATCGAGCGGGTTCATCGTCTCCAGAGCCTTCAGGCCGCCCTGGGGCATGGAGAACGGGTTGTGGCTGAAGATGACCTTGTTGGTCTCTTCGTCCAGTTCGTACATCGGGAAGTCGACGATCCAGCAGAAGCGGAAGGCGTTCTTCTCGATCAGGTCCAGCTCCTCGCCGATGCGGGTGCGGGCTAGGCCGGCCAGCTTGGCCGCCGGGCCGGGCTGGTCGCAGACGAAGAAGATCGCGTCGCCGTCCTCAAGACCGGCCAGCTCACGCAGGGCGGCCTGAGCGGCCTCCGGCACGAACTTGGCGATCGGACCTTTGCCGCCGCCGGCTTCCATGACGATGTAGCCGAGGCCGGGGGCGCCGAGACCGCGGGCCCAGTCGTTCAGCTTGTCGAAGAAGCTGCGCGGACGGTCGGAGACCTTCGGCGCGCGGATGGCGCGGACGACGCCGCCCTTTTCCAGCGTCTGCTTGAAGGCGCGGAATTCGACGTCGTCGCGCTTGAACACCTCGGTCACATCGGTGATGACCAGCGGGTTGCGCAGGTCCGGCTTGTCGTTGCCGTACTTCAGCATCGATTCGGCGAAGGAGATGCGGCGGAACGGCAGCCCGTCGATGACCGGCTTCGACTCGCGGCGGAAACCGCCGAACTCTTCGAAGATGCCGTGCAGCACCGGCTCGATGGCGGCGAAGACGTCTTCCTGGGTGACGAAGGACATCTCGAAATCGAGCTGGTAGAACTCGCCCGGGCTGCGGTCGGCGCGGGCGTCCTCGTCGCGGAAGCAGGGGGCGATCTGGAAGTAGCGGTCGAAGCCGGCGACCATCAGCAGCTGCTTGAACTGCTGCGGCGCCTGCGGCAGGGCGTAGAACTTTCCGGGATGGTTGCGGCTCGGCACCAGATAGTCGCGCGCGCCCTCGGGCGAGGAGGCGGTGAGGATCGGCGTCTGGAACTCGGTGAAGCCCTGGTCGATCATGCGGCGGCGCGCCGAGGCGATCACGCGCGAACGCAGCATGATATTCTCGTGGATGCGCTCGCGGCGCAGGTCGAGGAAGCGGTAGCGCAGGCGCACGTCCTCGCCGGCATCGGTGTCCTGGTTGACCTGCAGCGGGATCTGCTCAGCCTCGCCTTCGGCGGTCAGTTCGGCGATCTGCAGTTCGATGCGGCCGGTGGGCAGCTTGTCGTTGATGGTCTCGGCCGTGCGCTTCACCACCTTGCCGGTGACGGTGATGACCGATTCCAGCTTCAGCCGGTTGGCGACCTCGAAGGCCGGGTTGGAGGTATCGACCACGCACTGCGTCAGGCCGTAATGGTCGCGCAGGTCGATGAACAGCAGCTGTCCATGGTCGCGCTTCCGGTTCATCCAGCCCGACAGGCGGACGGTTTCACCGGCATTCTCTTCACGAAGCTGGCCGCAGGTGTGCGTGCGGTAGGGGTGCATGGGTCGAAACACCTTGAAAAGGGCGGATTCCGGCGGAAAAAGCGGTTCGACACACCACACCGGACGCGCGCGAAAGTCAAGCCGCGATAGGGTGCAGCGCAGTGCGGCGGGAGCCCGGATGGAACGTTTGGAACAGTATGAAACATCCCGGGCCACCCTGTTCAATCGTTCCATCCGCCGGCCGTTCGACCGCCGGACCCCAGTTTAACACCGCCGGGGCCGTGGGATAAGCGGAGCGGGAAAATCCGGCCGCCGGGCCTACCGCCCCGCCCTTTTGCAACGCGCATCGGCTCCGCGCGTCGGCGGACTTTCGCGCACCCGCACGGTCGTGTATGAAGCAACCATGACGCTCATCACGACAACCGACGCCCTTCAGGCCTTCTGTCAGTCGCTGGCAGGGGCCGAGTACATCACGGTCGACACCGAGTTCCTGCGGGAAAAGACCTATTGGCCGCAACTGTGCCTCGTGCAGGTCGGCGGGCCCGACGGCGCGGTCGCCATCGACCCGCTGGCCGAGGGCATCGACCTGGCGCCGCTGTTCGCGCTGATGAGCGACCCGTCGGTGCTGAAGGTGTTCCACGCCGCCCGCCAGGATGTGGAGATCTTCTGGCACCTGTCCGGCCAGATCCCGCATCCGCTGTTCGACACCCAGGTCGCGGCGATGGTCTGCGGCTTCGGCGAGAGCGTCGGCTACGAGACGCTGGTGACCAAGCTGGCCGGCGCCCGCATCGACAAGTCCAGCCGCTTCACCGACTGGTCGCACCGGCCGCTGACCGACCGCCAGCTGACCTATGCCCTGTCCGACGTCATCCACCTGCGCCCGGCCTATGAGAAGCTGAAGCGCCGCCTCGCCCGCTCCGGCCGCTCGCATTGGCTGGAAGAGGAGATGGCGATCCTGACCGATCCGGCGACCTATCAGGTCGATCCGGAGAGCTCCTACATGCGGCTGAAGGTGCGGACCAACAAGCCGCGCTTCATGGCCATCCTGAAGGAGCTGGCGGCGTGGCGCGAGCGCGAGGCCCAGCGCCGCGACCAGCCGCGCTCCCGCGTGCTGCGCGACGAGGCTCTGCTGGAGATCGCCGCCCACGCGCCGACCACGGTCGACGACCTCGCCCGCACCCGCGGTCTGGGCCGGGGCTTCGCTGAGGGGCGTCAGGGCGCCGACGTGCTGGGCGCGGTGCAGGCCGGGCTGGATCTGCCGGACAGCGCCCTGCCCCGCGTCGAACCGCGCGAGGAGCCACCCCCCGGATTGCAACCGATCGTCGAATTGCTGCGCGTGCTTCTGAAGATGAAGTGCGACGAGAACAATGTCGCGGCGAAGCTGGTGGCGTCCTCGTCCGATCTGGAGGCGTTGGCGGCTGATGATCGGGCAGAGATTCCGGCGATGCAGGGCTGGCGGCGCGAACTGTTCGGTAATGATGCACTTGCCCTGAAGCACGGAAAGATCGGACTTGCGGTCATAGACCGTCGCGTCCGCATCGTTCCTGCTGGCGAACCGCGCCACACGACCGATTCGCCCGAATCCGAAACTTGACCTTTTCGGATGGCGTCGCTTCGATGATTGCGGCGCCTTTTGCGGTGGTCCGGGTGCCTCCTGCGCCCGGACTTTAGCCTTAAGGGCTTTTTAAAGAAAGTTACCGTTAAGATCGGTTCGGCTTCGTAGGATCGGGCATGCCCGGCCGGCTCGCGGGCCGCCGGAATCGGTCGGGCGAAAGCGCCCGGACGGAAAGCAAAAGGCTGCCGAACAACGAGCGGCCGAAGACATGGGTGGTTGGCAGGCGTGACGCTTGTTGTGGGAGTGAGCAAGGTATGAGCAGGTTTGGCGGCAGACCACCCATGGGACGGGACCGTGTCCGGCTTTCCACCACGGAAAAGCAGGCCGCCGTCGCCGCCGCCAAGGACCAGAAGCCGGAATTCGACAACGACAAGCTCCTGAACCTGCTGCGGTCGGCGAAGAACGAATTGCAGGGCATGCGGTTGATCCACATGCATCTGTCGCTTCTGAAGGACCGCGATCCGACCAGCCAGATGATGGTCCGCTCCATCATCCAGGAACTGGCGACCAAGGCCTCCTATCTGCAATCCTTCAATATCTCCAACGGCGACGTCATCATCCTCTACAAGGGGCTGAAGCTGACCGGCGTTACCGACGTCTGCCAGACGGTGGAACAGGTCTTCCTGTCGAAGACGACGCTGACCGGGCCGAACCCTTACAAGGAATATTCGCTCTATTCGATCATGGAACTGGCGTTGAACTTCATCAACGTCATCCGTTTCATCGAAGAACTGCAGGCGAACGAGACCGGGCAACACGTCACCGAGACCAAGCCGCCGATCACGCTGGAGGAACTGGGCAAGCTCGAACGCTCGATGCAGATGTTCGATCTGTCGCCCTTCCTGTTCAACCAGGGCATCGCCAACATCGGCAGCGGCGATGCGGAGATGGAGTATTATGAACTCTACATCTCCATAAAGCTGCTCCAGGAGCGGCTGTGCCCCGATTACGACATCACCGCCAACAAGTGGCTGTTCAACTACTTCACCGCCAACCTCGACCAGTCGGTTCTGCGCGCGCTGAACCATGGCCTGAGCTTCATGCGCGGGCGGCGGATCGGCATTAACATCAACCTGTCGACCGTCATCTCCACCGGTTTCGTGAAGTTCGACGAGCGTCTGCCGATCGATTTCCGCGGGCAGGTGGTGCTGGAGGTGTCGAAGGGCGACCTGATCGAGAATCTGTCACTGTTCAACGAGGTGGTGGAGTTCGCACAGGACCGCCGGTACCAGATCGCGGTGGACGGGCTGAACCCGTTCTGGGTGACAAACTTCGATCTGGAATATCTGAACGCCGATTACGCAAAGATCTTCTGGTCCAACGACATGCTGGAGATGGACCCGCAGTTCGAGAAGTATTTCCGCGAGCGCATCGCTGAGCAGGACCGCTGCAAGTTCATCCTGGCGCGCTGCGACAGCGTGACCAGCCTGGTCTATGCCCACAAGATGGGCATCAATCTGGTCCAGGGCCGCGCGGTCGACAACATCATGCGCAAGGGCGTCAGCGTCCGCGAGGCCATCGCGCACGCCAAGGTGGATTGAAGTCTGGGCGGATTGAGCCCAGCGCTCACGGCTTGCGCGGCGCTTGCCGCAGCAGACCGTCGGTCCAGGCCGGGGGAAGCAGGGCCAGCACCCAAACGGCGGCCATCATCGGCCAGGGAAACGCGATTCGCGCCCTGTTGCGCTCCAGTCCACGGCGGATGACTTTCGCGGCGGCATCCGTTTCCATCAGGAACGGCATGGGAAAGCGGTTGACCGCGGTCATCCGGCTTTTGACGAAGCCGGGGCAGATCACCGACACGCCGATCCCCTCCCCCGCCAGATCGCCGCGCAACGCCTCGCCATAGACACGCACCATCGCCTTGCTGGCGCAATAGGCCGGCGCACCGGGAAGACCGCGGAATCCCGCCAGTGACGCCATGATCGCGATCTGGCCGCGCCGCCGCGCCCGCATGACCGGAAGCAGCGGGTGGATGCTGTTCAGCACGCCGTCGATGTTCACCGACAGGATGCGCCGGGCCTGTTCCTCCGTCTCGCCTCCGTCGCCGGTGCCGGCCGACATGCCGGCGTTGGCGATCAGCAGATCGACCGGTGTTGCGGCATCGACCTGAGCCAGCCAACCGGCCATGGCGGCACGGTCGGCCACGTCAATCACCGCCGTCTCCACATCGGCGCCGGCGGCGCGGCAGCGTCCGGCCACCGCCTCCAGCCTCGCGGAGTCGCGGCCGGTCAGCGCGAGGGCTGTTCCGGGCGCGGCGTAAAGGACAGCCAGCGCCTCGCCGATGCCGCTGGAAGCGCCGGTGATGACGATGGACCGCGGCTGTTTCATGGAGGTTCCGCCCTGTTCACCGGCTGCCGGATGGCGCCGAAGCTTGTTGTGGGGTGATGTCGCGTTTATAGCGTCGTGCGTTTCCTATGAAACGCACGACGCTATAGCTTTATGTTTGACGATCGGATTCACGCTCCAAATCGATTCCGATTTGGCGCGATCCGATCTATAAGCACGACACAAATCGACACCGCTTTGCAAATGAGGCCGCCTTTGCCAGCCCATCGCCCCGTCATTGCCAGCATGACCGGTTTCGCGCGCGTCGACGGGCACGGCGACGGCTATTCCTGGACCTTCGAGGCCAAGAGCGTCAATGGCCGCAGCCTGGATCTGCGCTGCCGCCTGCCATCCGGCTTCGACAGCGTCGAGGCGGTGGCCCGCGCCGAGCTGCCGAAGCGGCTGGCCCGCGGCAATGTCAACCTGACGCTGACCGTCAATCGCGCCCAGGCGGTCTCCCAATTGCGCATCAACCGCGAGCTTCTGGCCCAGGTTCTGGAGATCGCGCGGGAGATCGAAGGGGCCGGCGCCGCCCCGCCGCGGCTGGATTCGCTGCTGGCGGTTCGCGGCATCATCGAGCCGGTGGAAGAGGACGAGACCGAGGCGCGCGAGCGCGTCGAATCGGCGCTGAAAAGCGATCTGGCCAAGTTGGTCGACCAACTGGTGGTCAACCGCCTCGCCGAAGGCGCCCGCATTGCCGAGGTTCTGAACGGCCATCTCGACGAGATCGCCCGGCTGGTGGACGCGGCGTCGGCCTGCGCCTCCACCCAGCCGGAGGCGCTGCGCGAGAAGCTGCGCGCCCAGGTTGCCGCGATCCTCGGCTCCTTCCCCGCCCTGTCGGAGGACCGGCTGGCGCAGGAGGCTGCGATCCTGATCGGCAAGGCCGACGTGCGCGAAGAGCTGGACCGGCTGCGCGCCCACATCCAGGCCGCGCGCGACCTGATGGCGGAGGGCGGAGCGATCGGCCGCCGGTTCGACTTCCTGTGCCAGGAGTTCAACCGCGAGGCCAACACGCTCTGCTCCAAATCGGCGGACGTCGAACTGACCCGCATCGGCCTGTCGCTGAAAGCTTCGATCGAGCAGTTGCGCGAGCAGGTCCAGAACATCGAATAACTGGCAACAGCGAGTGAGTGAGCGCCATGGCTGCGACCAACACCTCCCTGATCCACCGGCGCGGCCTGATGCTGGTGCTGTCCTCCCCCTCGGGCGCCGGCAAGACCACCATCGCCCGCGGCCTGCTGGACCGCGATGCCGGCATCACCATGTCGGTGTCGGTGACGACCCGGCCGATGCGCCCCGGCGAAGCCGAAGGGCTGGATTACTACTTCATCGATCAGCAGCGCTTCGACCACATGGCGGAGACCGGCGACCTGCTGGAGCATGCCCGCGTCTTCGGCAACTGCTATGGCACGCCGCGGGTGGCGGTGGAGGATGCGCTGGGCGCCGGGCGCGATGTGCTGTTCGCCATCGACTGGCAGGGTGCGCAGCAGCTGGCGCAGAATGCCCGCGACGATCTGGTCAGCGTCTTTGTCCTGCCGCCGTCGGTCAGCGAACTGGAACGCCGCCTACGCGGCCGTGGCCAGGATTCGGAGGAGGTCATCGCCAACCGCATGGCGAAGGCGTCCAACGAGATCAGCCATTGGCCGGAATATGACTACGTGATCGTCAACAGCGACGTGAACGAGAGCATCAATGCGGTCGAGTCGATCCTGCATGCCGAACGGCTGCGCCGCCGCCGTCAGGTCGGCCTGCCGGAGTTCGTGCGCAGCATCCAGGACACGCTGTAACTACTTGCTTGGAAACGGCTTCGCCCGGACCTTGGTTTCATGGCCGGGCGGACCGTCTGTACCGTCCGGCTGTTTGCCGCGGTAATAGCCCTTCTGCCAGCGTTCCTGCGCGGCGGCGCTGCCCGGCGTCTGCAGGTCGTTGTTGAACTGGCTGCGCGAAGCCGCCCAGCCACGGTACTGCGCCGCTGTCTCCGGATCGCTGTCGAGGTCACGCACCTCCGGCGTCAGGCTCTCTACCAGACCGCGCTGGATGGGCATCAGATGGGCGAAGGGTTCGCCCTTCTCCCAGGTGACCGGTACGCCGGGCGCGGTGAATTTCCAGTTCATGGTGAAGGGGTACGGTGACCAGTCGGTTTCGATGATGCCCGACAGGCCCATGATGCCGTGCTTCGGGTGGTTCAGCGGCCCGGTGACCATCAGGTTGACGCCCGGCGGCGTACGGAACAGCGCCGCGACGTGGAAGGTCAGCACGCCGCTGCCGAAATGGCTGGCGGGAAGCAGGGGGTGCGGCTCCTCCGCGGTGACGGTGATGGCCTCCAACCCGGTGCCGCCGTCCCACACCGCCATTACCCTCACGGGGCAGCAGACCTCCCACCCATGCATGCTGGCGATGTTGAGCGGCAGGCAGCGATAGCCGTACTGCTCCGGCAGGGCGTCGATCCAGTCGCGGGTCGGACGGGCCGGGCGGATGTCGGGCAGCACACCCGAGAGCGGATAAGCGGTCAGCGTCATGGCGCCGCATCCTGCCAGACTTCGCCATCCGGTGTAACCCTGAGGCTGGCGATGGTCACAACCGGCCGCCTGTCCATCCGGATTATTCCTAGGCCCCCGTTAGAGATTGCGCAGTCGCGGAGTACCCAAGTATGTGTCACACTTCGCATTAGAGTTATATCAATTAGCGAACCGCACTATGCCGTGCCTGCTGGCGACGGCCGCGGTGGCGCGCGTATCGTGTGGGGCTGGGCAATGTTCACCAAACTCAACAGCATCAAGGCGAAGCTCCTGATCCTTCAGGGGCTGTTCCTCGTCACCATCCTGGTGGCCGGCATCTGGTCGGCGACATCGAAGCGCGAGACGATGGTCGAGGGATACCACAAATCCATCGAGGCGGTGGTGCAGACCTCGCTGTCGATCATGAAGTCCTACGACGCGCGCGCCGCCAAGGGCGAGTTCAGCCGCGAGGAAGCACAGGACCGCGCCAAGTCTGCGCTGCGGGCCCTGCGCTTCTTCGGCAATGAATACATGTTCGGCTACGAGTTCGACGGCACCAACGTGTTCCATGGTGTCCGCCCCGACCTGGAAGGCACCCGCAAGCTGGCCGATTTCAAGGACAGCAACGGCGTGATGGTGATCCGCGGACTGATCGACTCGGCGCGCAACGGCGACGGCACGCTGATCTACAACTTCCCCAAGGCCGGCGGCACCGAACCGTTTCCGAAGCTGGCCCATGCCGCGATCTATGAACCGTGGGGCTGGATGATCGGCACCGGCGTCTACATCGACGATGTCGACGCAGCTTTCCGCAGCACGCTGATCAACACGCTGGCGGTGACGCTGGCGGCGGCGCTGGCGCTGGGGCTGTTCGGCTTCCAGTTGGTGTCGCGCATCGGCAAGGGTCTGGACGGCATCGCCTCCGCCACCGGCCGCATCGCCAAGGGCGATCTCGCCACCCAGGTCGCCGGCACCGACCGCGCCGACGAGGTGGGGGCACTGGCCCGCTCGGTGGAGACCCTGCGTCTCAGCGCCATCGAGGCTGAAGATCTGCGCCGCCGCCATGCCGCGCTGGAACGGGAAGCCGATGAGGCCCGTCGCGCGACCATGAAGCGGCTGGCCGACGAGTTCGAAGGCACCGTCGGCGCACTGGTCCGCTCTGTCGCCGAGTCGGCGGGTCAGCTGACCCACACGTCGGGCGCCATGAGCAGCGGGGCGGAACAGACCACCCGGCTGATGGACGGCGCCGCCCGAGCCGCGGGGACGACCTCCGGCAATGTCCAGGCGGTGGCCGGCGCCACCGAGGAGCTGGCCGCCTCGATCCGCGAGATCGCCCAGCAGATCGCCGAATCGACGACCGGCTCGGCCCGCGCGGTGGAAGATGTCCGCCGCACCTATGCCCTGATCGAGCAATTGGACAGCGTCGCCCGGCGCACGGTGGAGGTGGTCGACCTGATCCGCTCCATCGCCGAACAGACCAACCTGCTGGCCCTGAACGCCACCATCGAGGCCGCCCGCGCCGGCGAGGCCGGTAAGGGCTTCGCCGTGGTGGCGAGCGAGGTGAAGAACCTCGCCAACCAGACCGCCAAGGCCACCGACGATGTCCAAGCGCAGATCGCCGCCATGACCGACGCCACCTCGTCGGTGGTCGAGGCGATGCGCGGGGTCGGCGGCGCCATCGAGACGGTGAACAGCGTCGCGTCCAGCATCTCCGCCGCCATCGAGGAACAGGGGGCGGCGACCCGCGACATCAGCCGCAACGTCAACGAGGCGGCGCAGGGCGTCAGTTCGGTGTCCGACAGCCTGAACTTGGTGTGCACCCACGCCACCGCCACCGGCCAAGCCTCCGCCGAGGTCGCCGCCGCGGCCCGCGCGGTGGGCGAGCGCGCCGACCGCATGCTGGGCGAAGTGTCCGCCTTCGTCGCCCGCATCCGCCAGGGCTGACCGCCTGATGCGGTGGGGAGGGTATTCTACCGGATGCATTCGGTAAAATTCCGCGCTATGGATGGGGCCAGCGAATTGCCGGACAGGACTCCATGACCGCCCCCTCCCCCGCTCAGACCACCTCCACCTCTGCCCGCCGGGGCTGGCTCGACGAGGCGCTGCGGCGACTCGAGGCGGACGTGAACCGCTCCGCCGACACCCACCTGCTGCGGCTTCCGGTCCCGGCGGCGCAGGGGATCACGCTGTACCTGAAGGACGAATCGACACACCCCACCGGCAGCCTGAAGCACCGGCTGGCGCGGTCGCTGTTCCTCTATGCTATCTGCAACGGCTGGGTGCGCGAGGGCACGACGGTGATCGAGGCGTCATCGGGATCGACAGCGGTGTCGGAGGCCTATTTCGCCCAGCTGCTGGAGTTGCCCTTCGTCGCCGTGGTGCCGCGCAACACCTCGCCGGCCAAGATCGCGCAGATCGAGTTCTATGGCGGCCGCTGCCATATGGTGGAGCGCGCGTCGGAGGTCTGCGCCGAGGCGCAGCGGCTGGCCCGCGATTGCGACGGCCATTTCATGGACCAGTTCACCTATGCGGAGCGCGCCACCGACTGGCGCGGCAACAACAACATCGCCCAGTCGATCTTCGAACAGCTGGCGCAGGAACCGCATCCGGTGCCGGACTGGATCGTCTGCGGCGCCGGCACCGGCGGTACCTCGGCCACCTTCGGGCGCTATGTGCGCTATCGCCGGCTGCCGACGCGGGTGTGCGTCGCCGATCCGGAGCATTCCGCCTTCTTCGCCGGATTTCGCGACAATGACCCGAAGGCCAGCGTCGGACGGGGGTCCGGCATCGAGGGCATCGGGCGGCCGACGGTGGAGCCGTCCTTCCAAGCGACGGTGATCGACCGGATGATCCGCGTGCCCGATGCCGCCAGCATCGCCGCCGTCTGGGTGCTGCGCGAGCGGCTGGGCCGCGCCTGCGGCGGCTCCACCGGCACCAATCTGGTGGGCTCCATCGAGCTGATCGCCGAAATGATGCGCGAGGGCCGGCAGGGCAGCGTCGCCACGCTGATCTGCGATCCCGGCGACCGCTATATGGGAACCTACTTCAACCGCGATTGGCTGCAGGCCAACGGGTTTGACATCGACCCGTGGTGCCAGCGGATCGACGGCTTCTTCCGGACCGGCGCCTGGAGCGGCGACGGGCTGGAAACGGCCGGGCGCTGACCGGGGAGCCGGCGGCCATGACCCGCATGCGGATCCGCATCGATTTCGAGACCGGTGGCTCGATCGGTCCCGGCAAGATCGCTCTGCTGGAGCGGATCCGCGAGACTGGCTCCATCTCTGCCGCCGGCCGGGCGCTGGGTATGTCCTATCGGCGGGCCTGGCTGCTGGTGGACGACCTGAACCGCATCTTCCGCGAGCCGGTTGTGAGCGCCGCGGTCGGCGGCAAGCATGGCGGCGGTACGGTGCTGACCGGGTTCGGCGAACAGGTGATCGACCATTACCGCGCGGTCGAGCGCGAGGCGCATGTGGCGACCGCCCACCGGCTGGCGGCGCTGGCCGCGGGGATCAATCCGGATTACGGCGCGGACAAGCAGGTGGACGACGGGAGCTTTGCCGGCGATCCGGGGGTGGGGCCAGGGTGTGGACGGTGAGGCTGTCGGTCGTCGACTGAGTATGCGGGTTGAGCTGGGTGCGCTTGCCCCCTCCCTAACCCTCCCCCGCGTTCCGCGGGAGAGGGAACTGCCGCTTTCTTCCCCTCTACCGCCGAAGGCGGGGGAGGGAGGGACCCGCGGCGGAGCCGTGGGAGGGAGGGGGGCGATGGCTTTGCCGAAACAAAAAGGCCGGGCGAACTGCCCGGCCTTTTCTTATCCAACCCAACGTGCCGCCTACGCGAACGCCTTGTATGCAATCAGCGTGAAGGTGTCGCGGACGCCGGGAAGCGTCTGCACATGCTCCGTCACGAAGCGGCCGATGTCGTCGTCCTGCTTCAGGTAGCATTTCATCAGCAGATCATACTGGCCGGAGATGGAATGCACCTCCGACACCTGTTCGATCAGCTGCACCGCCTGATCGGCGACTTCATAGGCGCGACCGAGATCGCATTTGACCATGACGAAGATGGTCTGCACGGGCTCAGCCCTCCTCGGTCGAGGCTTCGCTGGACGGACGCGGGCGGGCCGAGCGCAGCATGAAGGCCGGCATGTGATCGCCGAAGCCGATCACCGGCACATCATCGTCATCGTCGTCGCGGCGGCGGCGGCGGTCGCCACGGTCACGGTCGCGGCGCGGCTCGTTGCTGCGGCGGGATTCGGCGGCGGCCAGCGATTCGCGGGGCTGGCGCTCCTCACGAACCGGACGGTCTTCGCGCACGGAACGCTCCTCGCGGACGGGGCGCTCTTCACGGGCCGGACGCTCCTCGCGGGGAGCGGCAGCCTCCTCACGCGGGGCGCGCTCTTCACGGCCGCCGCGGGGCGGACGGGCTTCCGAGCGGCTGTCCGGCTTGGCACCACGGCCGCCACGACCACGGCCACGACCGCGGGAGCTGCCGTCTTCCTCGCCGAACTCGGCCGTCTCCAGGCCGTCGATGGCGATCATGGGAATCTCCCGCTTGATGAGGCGCGTGATTGCGCCGACAAGTTTCGTGTCGTCCGGCGTGGCCAGCATGAAGGCCCTGCCCTGCTTGCCGGCACGGCCGGTGCGGCCGATCCGGTGGACATAGTCGTCGGGGGTCAGCGGCACGTCGAAATTGAAGACGTGGCTGAGACCCTGGACGTCGATGCCGCGGGCGGCGACGTCGGAGCAGACCAGCAGTGAAATCTCGCCCTGCTTGAACCGCTCCAGCGTCTCAGTGCGCTTGGACTGCACCATGTCGCCGTGCAGCGCGCCGACATTGAAGCCGTGGCGCTCCAGCGACTTCTGCAGGACGGCGATGTCGCGCTTGCGGTTGCAGAAGATGAAGGCGTTCTTGACGTCCTCGGTCTGCAGCAGATGGCGCAGCGCCTTGCGCTTGTCCATGTCATGGACCAGCACCATCGCCTGGGTCACCGTCTCCGCCGGCGAGGCGGGCGGAGCGACGCTGATCTCCAGCGGCTGGGTCAGGAAGGCATCGGCCAGACGACGGATTTCCGGCGGCATCGTCGCCGAGAAGAACAGGGTCTGGCGGTTCTTCGGCAGCTTGCTGACGATGCGCTCGATATCCGGGATGAAGCCCATGTCGAGCATGCGGTCGGCCTCGTCGATGACGAAGACCTTGATGTCGTTCAGCATGATGTTGCCGCGCTCGAACAGGTCGATGAGACGACCCGGAGTCGCGATCAGCACATCCACGCCACGGTCGAGCTTCTTCACCTGTTCGGTGAAGGTCTCGCCGCCGATCAGCAGCGCCATGCTGAGCTTGTGGTACTTGCCGTAGGTCTCGAAGCTTTCCGACACCTGGGCTGCCAGCTCGCGCGTCGGCTCCAGGATCAGAGACCGCGGCATCCGCGCGCGGGCACGGCCCGACGCCAGGATGTCGATCATGGGCAAGGTGAAGCTCGCCGTTTTGCCGGTGCCCGTCTGCGCGCAGCCGAGCACGTCGCGGCGTTGCAGGACACAGGGAATTGCCTGTTCCTGAATGGGCGTCGGTTGGGTGTAACCCTTGTCCTCGATGGCGCGCAGGACGTCAGGGCCAAGCCCAAGTTCCGAAAAAAGCATCCAACCTGTTTCTGTTCTGGAGTGCGGAAATCGAGCGTTCGACGCCCGATGCCTGGATGAGGCCGAAGAATAGGAAGTCAAAGCTGCATGTCAATAGATCCGATGTTCCGAAACCGAAAATTGGCGCGAAAACACACTGCGTTGGCGAATTCGGCGCTCTGCGCTAGGCTGTCGTCCGGCAGTACCGCGAGTCGCGGCGCTTGCCGGCGCCCCGATGGGGGGCTGTCCGCTTCAAATGGAACGGTCGAGAGCATTTGATGATTCTTCGTGCCCAGGAATCGGTGCTGGTGGTGGTGGATGTGCAGGAACGGCTGCTGCCGGCCATCCACGACTCCGAGCGCGTCGTCCGCAACGCCGCGATGCTGCTGAAGGGTGCCGCCGCCCTGTCGGTGCCTGTGCTGGTCACCGAGCAGTATCCGCGCGGCCTGGGGCCGACGGTGGACGCGGTGCGCGCCCACCTGCCGGAAGGCTCGCCGGTGATCGAGAAGATCACCTTCGGCAGCACCGGCGAGCCGGCCTTCAATGCGGCGGTCGAGGCGTTGAATCGCCCGCAGATCGTGCTGTGCGGCACGGAGGCGCATGTCTGCGTGATGCAGACCGCGTTGGGGCTGCGCCAGCAGGGCCACGCGGTCTATCTGGTCGCCGACGCGGCGTCGTCGCGCACCCCTGCCAACCACGCCATGGCGCTGGAGCGGATGCGTGCCGCCGGCGTGACCATCGTCACCACCGAGATGGTGCTGTTCGAGTGGATGGAACGGGCCGGCACGCCGGTCTTCAAGGTCGTCAGCGCACTGGTGAAGTGAGCGCAGGAGAAGCCGCATGTCCGCTAACTCTACCAGCTCTGCCGGCCGCCCGGCCCTGATCCTGCTGCCCGGCATGCCGCTGGACGCGGCTCTGTGGGACCATCAGGTCCGGCACCTCGGCGACATCGCCGCCCCGCAGGTGGTCGAACTGGCGGATTGCCCCAGCATCGCGGCGATGGCCGACAAGGTTCTGGCCCAGGCGCCGGAGCGCTTCGCCGTCGCCGGCCTGTCGATGGGCGGTTATGTCGCGCTGGAGATTCTGCGCCGCGCACCGGAGCGGGTGGAGCGGCTGGCCCTGCTCGACACCAACGCCCGCGCCGACACGGCGGAGGCGACGGCGACCCGGCGGGAGGCGGTGGCGCTCGCCCGTCAGGGGCGCTATGGGCAGGTGATCCGCGCCGCCCTGCCCCGCCTGATCCACCCGGACCGATTGGCCGATGACGGATTTGTCCGCTCGGTTCTGGCACAGATGGAGCGCGTGGGCGTCGACGGCTATGCGCGGGAGCAGGAGGCGATCATCAACCGGGTGGACAGCCGGCCGGGGCTGGCCGCCATCCGCTGCCCGACCCTGGTGATCTGCGGGCGCCAGGACATCCTGACGCCGCCGGCCCTGCATGAGGAGATGGCGGACGCCATCCCGGGCGCCCGGCTGGTCCTGATCGAAGACTGCGGCCACCTGTCGGCGATGGAACAGCCGCAGGCGGTCACCGCGCTGATGCGCGACTGGCTGCTGCGGGACTGATTGGGCTCAGCAGTCGGACCCATTGCAGAACAGTTCCGCCCGCGGGCTGGGGAACAGCGAGAAGGTCATGTCGCTGATCAGGCTGCGGAAATCCGGATCGTCCGGCCCCTGCGGCCGGTCGAGCCACCCGGTGGCGGAGGTCAGCGCGGCACCCGATCGGCAGAACGCCCCCTGCACGACGATGGCCCCGCCCGGTGGAGAGGTCCGGATCGGGCCGTTCGTGCAAAGCTCCGAGTTCAGCGTGTTTTCCGCCACATTGAAGGCCAGCACCACCTTGTAGTCGCGCCGCGCCGTATCGTTGGGCGTGGTGGTGAGAGTGGTCTTCACGCCCATCACGCGGTTCTGCATGTGCGGCAGCACCTTCTCCGCGAAGCGCTCCGGCGGGAGGCCGAAGGGGTCGCCGTGCAGCACCACCCGCAGGTCGCGATTCCCCGCCGCATAGGCGACTTCGCTGCGCGTGTAGGCCGGGGTCGGCTCGCTCGCCACCACCCGCTCGTTGGAGCAGGCCGCGAGAGTCGAAGCGCCCAGCAGGAGGGCGGCGAGCGGCGGGAGCATGCGCATGATGTGATCGTCCGTTGATGTCGCTGCCCCCGATATGGGGAGCGGTGCCGCACCGGACGAGTGGGTCGGCCCGGTGCGTGACCTGAGCGTCACACGTCCTTCAGCCATTTGTCCGCGACGTGGCCGATCAGCGACGGATAGCCGGGAAGCTCCGGCCCGATCAGCGGAAGATCGAATTCGGCGACGATCCGCGCCACGGTCTCGTCGGTCAATTCCAGCCCGAGCGCACTGGCGCGGCGGGCGATGACGAGTTCCTGGCCCCAGACATAGACCCGCCGGGCGCCGGTGTTGCGCGCCATGATCCGGGACTGCTCCATCCGCTCGTCACCGTTGATCGGCAACCAGATGTCGGTCATCAGCGTGTCGGCCGGCTCGTCGGTGCGGAATTCCAGCGCATCGCCGTTGACGATGGTGATCTTGGCCACTGCCTCCGCCGGAAGCTGGTCGAACAGGCCGACGCTGCGGTTGACCTCGATCACGTCGGGATCGAGTTCGACGACCGTGACCCGCGTCACTTCCGGCCGCAGGGCCGCGTTCACCGCCGCCCAGCCCATGCCCATTCCCATCACCACCGTATGGCCGGTGGCGGCGCGGACGCCGATCTCCTGGCTCTCGATCTCCATCGGCGTCATCGACATCCAGCAATGAAAATCGCCGTCCGCCTCGCGCCGCAGCAGGGTGGCTGTACCGCTCGTCAACAGCGCCGAACTCCAGTAGCCGGCACTGAGCAGGATCGGCGCCACCCGCAAACGCCAGCGCCCGACCTCGCATGGCTGGTAGCGGGGAACGAAGAGGTCGGTGACGAAGGGAAGCAACGGTGACAACACGTCGGCGACCATCTCGGGCGGGATGGGATCGGGCGCATTGTCGGCACCGGAATGGGTCAAGGGGGGCATGCGCCTCCTGCGGGTCGGGCCGTGATCCGCGAGACTGTCTCCCGGAATGGCGGCATCGCGAATGTTAGCCCAGAAGGCGCATTCCCCAAAACGGCGAAATGGGTGTGGAAAATTCTATCCAGACTTCAGGGCTGGTCGTCGGCGTCCGGCATCATGCCGGTTCTGAGGTATTCATATGCGCGCCAGCGGTCGTCATGCGGCATGCGCGCCCGCCGCAGGGGTTCGGCTTCGACGAACAGCATACGACGGCGGAACGCCATCGGGCTTTCGACCAGCAGGATCGGCTTTTCCGCCTGCACCCCCGGAGGGAACCAGGGGCGGCGAAGGAAGCGGCAGGCTTCTTCGGTCCAGTCCGGTGGCGTGCCGAGATGCCAACGGCGCACCAGATGTTCGCCCACTGCCCCAGCATAGGCATCGAAGACGTCGTCGCCGAGCAGTTCCGGCGACTCCTGGACCCGGGCATAGCGGCTGGCCTCGTCCCGGTCCATGTAGAATTCGTCGAGGAATTCGCCCAACGCCACCGAGAATGTCTGCTGACCGGACTTATAGCGTCGGACGGCCGCGGCCAGCGTTCCAGGACGGCGGTTCAGGTCGTCGGTCATTCTCGCACCCCCGGTCGGCGTAGCCTTGAACGATGTCGTCGATCTTGGCGGCGATGCGCGCATTTATTCCGGGAACCTGCGGATAGCAGAGCGTCACGAGTTCAGCCAACTGCTCTGGCGTTGCCAAGCCTGTGACATCCATCAGAAAATAAAGGTCCCGCCTGTCCCGGGCCAGACCTTCGGGATCGTCAAGCCGGTTGGCGAGCAACTTCATCGCCAGCATGTATTCGGGGGTCGGCAGGTAGACGCGAAGACCGACCGGCCCCTTTTTGGGAAACTCCCCGAACGGAAGCAGGTTCGGCTGAGGATTGCCCTTCGGCGGAGCGACGCTCTTCACCGCCTGATTGAGCCAGTCTTCGGGTAGGCCGAGACGGCGCCCAACAGCATCGGCCAACTGGTAGCCGCGGCTGCGTTCGCTGAGAAACACCGCATCGACGTCTCGTGTCACGTCGCGGATGTTGCCGGCAAGCAAAAGACACGATCCCCCGTAAACCGCGATGTCGATGACCTTGCCGTCCTGTGCGGCAAGGTCACCCATCATCTCGAACGCCTGTTCCAGCAGGTTCCTCGACAGCTCCACGAAGCCTCCGCCGATCTCGCGCCTCCGCGCCGCCGCCATCAAACGTCGATGTCGTCGGCCTTCACGAACTTCGCATTGTCCTGGATGAACTTGAAGCGCAGCTCCGGCCGCTTGCCCATAAGGTCTTCCACCAGCGACCGCGTGCGCTCGCATTCCGGCTTTTCCTCCGGATCCGCGGCATTGGGCACGACCACGCGCAGCAGCGAGCGCTTGGACGGGTCCATTGTCGTGTCGCGCAGCTGGGCCGGCATCATCTCGCCCAGGCCCTTGAAGCGGCTGATGTCGGGCTTCTTGCCCTTGAACATCTTCGACAGCAACTCGTCCTTGTGGGCGTCGTCGCGGGCGTAGACCTGCTTGTTGCCGTGGCTGAGACGGTAGAGCGGCGGCAGGGCGAGGTAGAGGTGGCCCTCCTGGATCAGGCCCGGCATCTCGCGGTAGAAGAAGGTCATCAGCAGCGAGGCGATGTGGGCGCCGTCCACGTCGGCGTCGGTCATGATGATGACGCGCTCGTACCGCAGCTTGTCGGTCGAGAAGTCCTTGCCGATGCCGCAACCCAGCGCCTGGGTCAGGTCGTTCAGCTCCTGGTTGGCCTTCATCTTGTCGACGGACGCGCTGGCGACGTTCAGGATCTTGCCGCGCAGCGGCAGGATGGCCTGGGTCTCGCGCTGGCGCGCCTGCTTGGCGGAGCCGCCGGCCGAATCGCCCTCCACCAGGAACAGCTCGGTGCCCTCCGGGGAGTTGCGCGAGCAGTCGGCCAGCTTGCCGGGCAGGCGCAGGCGGCGGGTGGCCGACTTGCGCGTCATTTCCTTGGACTGCTTGCGGCGCGCCCGCTCCTCGGCCTTTTCGATCAGGCGTTCAAGCAGGCCGTTGGAGCTCTGAGGATCACCGGACAACCAATGGTCGAAGTGGTCCTTCACCGCGGTCTCGACGAGGCGCTGCGCCTCCGCCGTCACCAGCTTTTCCTTGGTCTGGCCCTGGAAATGCGGTTCGCGGATGAAGACCGACAGCAGGACGCAGGCGTCGCCCATCACGTCGTCGGCGGTAACCTGCCCGGCGCGCTTGTTGTTCGTCAGCTCGCCATAGGCCTTCAGGCCGCGGGTCAGCGCGGTGCGCAGGCCGGCCTCGTGCGTGCCGCCCTGCGGGGTCGGCACGGTGTTGCAGTAGGTGTGCGAGAAGCCCTCGTCATCGTCGGGCCACGCAACCGCCCACTCCACCCGGCCCTGGCCGTTGGGGAAGTCGAGCGCGCCGGCGAAGGGCGCCCGCGTCAGCGTCTTACGGTCCTTCAGCGCGGCGTTCAGGTAATCCTGAAGCCCGCCGGGGAAATGCAGGGTTTCCGAAGCGGGCGTGGTGGCATCGACCGACAGCAGCGAGGGGTCGCAGCTCCAGCGGATTTCGACGCCGCGGTAGAGATAGGCCTTGGAGCGCGCCAGCCGATAGAGCCGATGCGGTTCGAAGTGAGCGGACTCGCCGAAGATTTCCGGGTCGGCGTGGAAGCGGATGGTGGTGCCGCGCCGGTTGACGTTGCCGCGATGGGCCAGCGGCCCCTGCGGCAGGCCGCGGCTGTATTCCTGGACGTAGAGCTGCTTTTCGCGGGCGATCTCGACGGTCAGCCGGTCCGACAGGGCATTCACCACCGACAGGCCGACACCGTGCAGACCGCCCGAGGTCTGGTAGACCTTGTTGGAGAATTTTCCGCCGGAGTGCAATGTGGTCATGATGACCTCCAGCGCCGACTTGCCCGGATATTTCGGGTGGTCGTCGATGGGGATGCCGCGCCCGTTGTCGCGCACCATCACCGTATAGTCGGCGCCCAGTTCCAGGTCGATTCGGCTGGCGTGACCGGCTACCGCCTCGTCCATGGCGTTGTCCAGGACCTCCGCCACCAGATGGTGCAGCGCACGGTCGTCGGTGCCGCCGATATACATGCCCGGTCGGCGCCGGACAGGCTCCAGCCCCTCCAGAACCTCGATGTCCTGGGCGGAATAGCTGTCGGCCTTGGGGGCCGTGTTCTCGAAAAGATCGCTCATGACGGGATGATAGGAATTTCGTCAGGGGTGCGCAAGCGCGTCCTGGGCCGTTTATAGTGCGGTGCCACAGGCTTTGGGGCAGGAATTTTTCGTGACGCCGGAGGAAGCATGAGCGCAGCGGACACATATGACTTCGACAATGGCCCTGCCCTGCGGGCCATCGCGATGCCGGCGGACACCAACCCGAACGGCGATATCTTCGGCGGCTGGCTGCTGGCGCAGATGGATTTGGCCGGCGGCACGGTGGCGGTGCGGCGCAGCCATGGCCGCGTCGCCACCGTCGGGATCGAGGCGATGACCTTCCACAAGCCGGTCTTCGTCGGCGACGAGGTCAGCTGCTTCGCCCGCATCGAGAAGGTCGGCCGCACGTCGCTGCGCGTCCGCATCGAGACCTGGGTGCGGCGCGAACGCTCCGGCTCCGATCCGATCAAGGTGACGGAGGGCGTGTTCACCTACGTCGCCATCGGCGAGGACCGCAAGCCGCGCGAAGTGCCGCCGGAGTAAGACGCCTCAGGCAGCCGGCGCCTTGACGAAATGCTGGTGGCCGTGGTCGCACTGGCCGCGGGCGTGCTTGTCATCGCAGCTTTCGCCGGAGGTCAGGCCAATCCAGGCGTGGAGCGTGGTGGGGTCGAAGCCGGCCTCGCGACGGTCGCCGACCTGGATCAGCGGGCGGCGGATCAGCTCGCGGTCGGCCAGCAAGGCGGCCAGCGCCATGGACTCGTCGAGGGCGGCGGGCTTGACGGTGCCGGACTTCACCGCGGCGGCGCGGCGGTTGAACCAGGCGTCGACCTCCCTGTCGCCGAAGAAGGCGCGGAGATCGGCCGCCGTCAGATCGGCGGTGGCGATGTCGCGTTCGACCAGCGTGTGACCGGCGGAGGTCAGCTGCTGCTTCTGCTTGGCGTTCGCCGGGCAACCGGCCAATCCATAGAAAATCACCTCGGCCATGGGGCACTCCGCTGCTGGATGGGCGATCCTGATCCGGGCAGCAATCAGGACCGATTTCGTCCAGTCTAACGGCGGTGCAGCATGAAAAAGGGCGCGACATTCTGCCGCGCCCACATTTTTTCTATGGGTATTCCGAAGCGGTCGGCAGGCTCACTTCTGCAGGCGCTTCAGGGCGTCCTCGACATACTGGTTGGTGTAGGTCTTGGACAGGTCGATGTTGGCGGACGCCACTGCCGGATCGAAGGCCTTCAGCACCTTCAGCGCGGCTTCGGCGCCGTCCTGGGTGAAGCGGCCGTCGGGCGAATAGGTCGGCTTGGAATGCTCGAAGGCCTGGGCGTAGAGGTCCTTGTTGCCGAGGAAATACTCCGGCGGCAGCACCTTCAGCACATCCTCCGTGCTGGCCTTGTTCAGCCACAGCATGGTGCGGACGAAGACGTCGGTCAGCGCCTGGGTGGTCTTCGGGTTCTCCTTCACGAAGTCCGGCTTGGCGTAGAGTACGGCGGCCGGATAGGGGCCGCCATAGACGTCCATGGTGCCCTTGGCCGTCCGGGTGTCGGCCAGCACGGTGATGTCGCCATCGGCCTCGGCCTGGCTGATGACCGGGTCGAGGTTGACGATGGCGTCGATCTCACCGCGCTTGATCGCGGCGATGGCGCTGGGGCCGCCGCCGACGCCGATGACCGAAACGTCGTCCGGCTTCATGCCCAGAGAGGTCAGGACGTAGTTCAGCATGAAGTTGGTGGAGGAGCCGGGGGCGGTCACGCCGACCTTCTTGCCCTTCAGGTCCTTCACCGACTTGACGGTGCCGGCCTTGTTGACAGCGGCCAGCACGATGCCGGGATAGCGGCCGAGCTGCGTCACCGCGACGATCGGCTGGCCCTTGGCCTGCATCTGGATGGTGTGGTCGTAGGCGCCGGTGACGACGTCGGCCGAGCCGCCGATCAGGGCCTGCAGGCTCTTGGCGCCGCCGCCGAAGTCGCTGATCTCGACGTTCAGTCCGGCATCCTTGAAGTAGCCCAGCCGCTCGGCCAGCGTCAGCGGAAGATAGTAGAGCAGCGGCTTGCCGCCGACTGCAATCTTGATGTCGGTCTTCTCGAGCTTCTGCTGGGCGGCGGCCAGTCCGGCGGTTCCCAGAGTTAGGGCGACCGCGGCGGCCGCGATCAGCGATTTGAATTTCATTGGTTTCCTCCCTTTTTCGATTTCCCTGTGGGATTTCAGTGCTGCCCGCCGCTGGTATCCTGCGGGCGCCAATGCAGAAGCCGCTTTTCGATCATGGTGACGGCGGTGTCGATCAGGACGACGAAGATCGTCAGCACCAGCATGCCGGAGAAGACGCCGACGGTGTCGAACACGCCCTCCGCCTGATGGATGCGGTAGCCCAGCCCGGCGGCGGAGCCCAGATACTCGCCCACCACCGCACCGACCATGGCGAAGCCGACGGCGGTGTGCAGCGAGGAGAAGACCCAGGACAGGGCCGAGGGCAGATAGACGTGGCGGAACAGGTCGCGGGAGCTGGCGCCCAGCATACGGGCGTTGGCCAGGACCACCGGGCTGACCTCCTTCACGCCTTGATAGACGTTGAAGAAGACAATGAAGAAAACCAGCGTCACCCCCAGCGCCACCTTCGACCAGATGCCGAGCCCGAGCCACAGCGCGAAGATCGGCGCCAGAACGACTCGAGGCAGTGCGTTGGCGGCTTTGATGTAGGGGTCGAAGACGATGGAGACCAACGGCGCGCGGGCGAACCAGAAGCCGAAGGCGATGCCCGCCACCGTGCCGATGACGAAGGCCAGCGCCGTTTCCAGCAGCGTGATGCCGAGATGGTACCAGATGACGCCCGAGGCGAAATCGGCCCAGGTACGGGCCAGCACCGCTCCCGGCGTGCCGAAGAAGAAGGGGCTTAGGATCTTGGTGTCGGTCAGGACATGCCAGATCAGGAAGAAGGCGATCAGGACGCCCAACTGAAGCAGCAGGATGGCCGGACGGCTGGGCAGGCGTTTGGCGTGGGATCTCATATTCGTCACCGCAGCTTGGTCTGGGCGTAGCCCTTCAGCACCTCGTCGCGCAGCTGCGACCAGATCTCCTGGTGCAGGGCGAGAAAGCGCGGAGTCATGCGGATTTCCGCCACGTCGCGCGGGCGGTCCAGATCGATGCGGTATTCGCCGATCAGCCGCGCCCCCGGCCCGGCGGACAGCACCAGCACCCGGTCGGACATGGCGATCGCCTCCTCCAGGTCGTGGGTGATGAAGACCACCGACTTGCGGTCCGCCGCCCACAGGTCGAGCAGCTCGTTCTCCATCATCTGGCGGGTCTGGACGTCGAGCGCCGAGAAGGGCTCGTCCATCAGGATGATCTTGGGATCGACGATCAGCGTCTGGGCCAGCGCCACGCGCTTGCGCATGCCGCCCGACAGCTGGTGCGGGAAGCGATCGCCGAACCCCTCCAGCCCGACGCGCGACAGCCAGGGCCGGGCGCGGTCCCGCGCCTCTGACTTCGAGACGCCGCGGAATTCCAGTCCGGCGGCGACATTGTCGAGCGCCGATTTCCACGGCATCAGCGCCTCGGCCTGGAACATGTAGCCGGCCTTGGGATTGATGCCGGTCACCGGCTGCCCAAAGGACAGCGCGCGGCCTTCGCTGGGCTTCAGCAGGCCGGCGGCGACGTTGAGCATCGTCGATTTGCCGCTGCCGGTCGGGCCGACGATCGACACGAACTCCCCATCGGCGACGGTGAAGCTGGCGCCCTGTACGGCGGTGTAGGAACGTCCCCGGCCGTCGGGTGAGGGAAAGGTGCAGGTCACGCCTTCCAGCTGGAGGGCGGGCGCCGCGGCGGCCTCGGCCATGTCGGTATGGTCCTTATCTTTTTGGCGGTGCGGTTCGGCGGGCGATGCGCTTTGGTTGGAATGCCATACTGTCCGAACTGAAGCCTATCGGCAACCGATTGAGATCTCCGTGGAATCCGAAAGGAGCCATTCCGCAAACGCACCGCTTACGGTGTCAAAGAAGGGACGCGGGCCCTTATCGGTTGCCGCGGCGGCCCGCCGTCCAGCATCAATGCTTCCATCAATGGCATAGATCGAAAGCCAGTCCTTTTTCCTTCGCGGAGCCGATATGCCCACGCTGCCGAAACGCCCGTTGATCGCACTTGCCGTCCTGGCCGCCCTGCTCGCCGCGTGGCTCGGTTTCGCCGCCTGGTACGATCACCACCAGCGGGCGGACGAGCGGCCGGCCACCTACAGCGCGCTGATCGAGCAGGCGGGCCGTGGGGAGATCAGCTCCATCACCTTCGCCAACGGCACCGGCCATGCGGTCGCCGCCGACGGCAGCCGCTACCGCGTGGTCATGCCGGTCACCGACGATCTGCTGAAGGAACTGCGCGCCCACACGGTCGCCATCTCCTTCGAAGAGGGGCCCGGCGGGCTGATGGCGCAGACGGTGGGCGTGCTGGACCGCGCCGCGCCCTTCGTGGTGGTGGCCCTGCTGATCGGCGGGCTGCTGATGAGCGGCGGGCAGTTCTTCGGCATGGGCCGCGCCACCCGCGTGCGGCCGGAGGACACCAACACCGTGTTCGCCGACGTGGCCGGCGTCGACGAGGCGAAGGAGGAGCTGCGCGAGACGGTGCAGTTCCTGAAGGACCCGCGCCGCTTCGCCATGGCCGGCGCCCGCGTGCCGAAGGGCATCCTGCTGGTCGGCCCGCCCGGCACCGGCAAGACCATGCTGGCGAAGGCGGCGGCGGGCGAGGCCGGCGTGCCGTTCTTCGCCGCGTCGGGGTCGGATTTCGTCGAGATGTTCGTCGGTCTGGGCGCGGCGCGCGTGCGCAGCCTGTTCAAGACCGCCCGCGCCAACGCCCCCTGCATCCTGTTCATCGACGAGATCGACGCGCTGGCCGGCAAGCGCGGCGAATCGACCAGCCATTCGGAACGCGAGCAGACGCTGAACCAGCTTCTGGTGGAGATGGACGGGATCGTCGAGGGGGGAGAGGTGGTGGTCATCGCCGCCACCAACCGGTCGGAGATGCTGGACCCCGCCGTGCTGCGCCCCGGCCGCTTCGACCGCCACATCCATGTCAGCCTGCCCGACGTGGCCGGGCGCGAGGCCATCCTGGGCGTCCATGCCGGCCGCCTGACCCTGGCCCCGGATGTCTGCGCGCGGACGGTGGCGCGCGGCACGCCGGGCTTCTCCGGCGCGGAACTCGCCAACCTGACCAACGAGGCGGCGCTGTCGGCGGCGCGCCAGGGCCGCGTCGTCGTCACCATGGCGGATTACGAGGCCGCCAAGGACCGCGTGCTGATGGGAACGGAACGCCGCAGCCTCGCCCTGACGGCGCACGAGCGGCGGCTGATCGCGGTGCATGAAGCCGGCCACGCGCTGGTGTCCTTGCGCTGCCCGCAGGCCGACCCGATCCACAAGGCCACCATCATCCCGCGCGGCGGCGCGCTGGGCATGGTGGTGCGGCTGCCGGAGGGCGACCGCGTTTCGGTCTCGCGCGCCAAGCTGATGGCCGACATCGCCGTCGCCATGGCCGGCCGCGCGGCGGAGGAGATGGCTTTCGGTCCCGAACACGTCACCACCGGGGCCGAGGCCGACTTCCGCGCCGCCACCGATCTGGCCCGTCGCATGGTCACCGCCTGGGGCATGAGCGAGGAGATCGGCTTTGTCGCCCATGCCGCGGCGGAACCGGGTGCGCGGTCGGAACGGACGGCCTGGCGCATCGACGAGGAGGTCCGCCGCCTCACCGACGAAGGCATGGAGCATGCCCGCCGCCTGCTGCGCACCAACCGCGACGCACTGGACGGGATCGCCCAGGCCCTGCTGGAGCGTGAGACCCTGAGCGGCCACGAGATCGCCGAACTGGCCGACCGCGAGCAGGAGCGCGCCACCGAAGCGGCCTGAGGCCGGGCAAGGACAGTCCGGCACTTTCCGGGGCGCTACCCTGATAAGGAAATGTCCCGCATTGCGGCATGGGTGCATACGGGGGTAGACTGACCCTTACGCGAATAGGGGTTACAGGAGAGGGGCGCGATGACGGGGCCGCTATCCCGCCGCAGGGTTTTGAGAACCGCGCTGCCTCTTCTTTCCGCCCTGCCCTTCCTGGTCTCCCGGCCGGCGGCGGCGCACCAGACCCCCGCCGTCATCCGAGTCGGCGCCTACGAATTTCCGCCCTATGTCGACGAATCGGGCGGCGGCGTCACGCGCGACCTGCTGGACCTGTTCAACACCGCGCAGGATGAATTCCGGTTCGACATGGTGAGGACCGCTCCGCAGCGGCGCTATGACGATCTGGAACAGGGGCGGTTCGACATGATCGCCTTCGAATGCCTCAGCTGGGGCTGGCAGGATCGTCCGGTCGACGCAACCCGGCCCTTCCTGCGCGATGCGGAGGTGTTCGTCGCCAGGGCGGCGCCGGGAATAGACCAGCATTATTTCGACGACCTGAGCGGCAAATCGATTCTCGGACGGCTGGGCTATCACTACGCCTTCGCCGGATTCGAGGCAGATCCCAAGCTGCTGGAACAGCGCCATCACACCCGCGTCACGGTGACGCACGAGGGCAATGTCCGCAGCGTCGTCGCCGGCCGGGCCGACCTCGCCATCGTCACCCGCTCCTTCCTGACCCGCTTCCTGCAGCGCGAGCCGGACCTGGCCCGGCAGGTCCTGGTATCCGAGCGCACCGACCAGATTTACGAGCACACCATCCTGACGCGGCACGACCGCAAGATCACCGCCGGCTGGCTCGATACGCTGTTGGACCGGCTGCAGGCGGACGGACGGCTGGAGACCCTGTGGCGGCGCAGCGGAATCCTCGCGTGAGGCGGCGATCCTCTCTGCTGGCGCGGGTGGCCGGAGCCATCCTGCTGACGACGGCGAGCATCGGTGCTGCCGCCATGCTGCTGTCCGAGCAGATCGTCGAGGGGCAGCGCCACCAGGATCTGCTGCACCGGGCGGAACTGGTCGCCGCCACCCAGGCCGACGCACTGAGCGGCCCGGTGTGGGAACTCGACAACCGCAGCGCCGAGCGCATGATCGAGGCGCTGACCGTCCGCGATCCGGCCATCCGCTCTATCGCCGTCTTCGAGAGCGACCGCGAGGAACCGCTGGCACGCACCTCGTCGGGAGACGTCGGGGATGGCGCCGGTCGAATCACGGTCGAGCGCCCCATCGTCCTGCATGGGCGCGAGGGACGGGTGCAGACGGTCGGGCATCTGCGCATCGTCTATTCGACGGCCGAGGTGCGGCAGGCGACGTTGAACGCGCTGGTTCCGGTGGCCGGGCTGTTGCTGCTGTCGCTGCTGGGTGCGATGGCGGCGCTGGGGCTAACGCTGAACCGCATGGTGCTGCGGCCGCTGCGGCGGCTGACCCAGCTGGCCAGCGCCATGGCGCGCGGCGATTACGGCGCCCGCATGGATGCCGGGCGGAGCGACGAGATCGGCGTGCTGGCCGACGGCTTCAACCGGATGGCGGCGACGGTGCAGGACCATACCAGCACCCTGGAAAGCCGGGTCCGCGAACGGACGGAGGCGCTGGCCGCCACCAACCGCGCCATCATGGACAGCATCAATTACGCCCAGCTGATCCAGTCCGCCATCCTGCCGTCGGCCGATGCGCTGTCGGCCGGGCTGACCGAGCATTTCGTGCTGTGGCGCCCGCGCGATGTGGTGAGCGGCGATTTCTATGTCTGCCGCGAGGTGGCGGACGGCTTCGTCGTCGCGGTGGCCGATTGCACCGGCCATGGCGTGCCCGGCGCCTTCATGACGATGACCGCCAGCGCCATGCTGAACAACGCACTCGACCAGATGGGCGCGGACGATCCGGCGGCGGTGCTGGCCGCCGTCGACCGCAAGGTCCGCGCCGCCCTGCACCAGGAGGGGAAGGCGCGCAGCGGGACGGACTGCTTCGACAATGGTCTTGACCTGGGGCTGTGCCACATCCGTCCGGCCGAAGGACGGCTGGTCTTCGCCGGCGCCCGCGTTCCGCTGCTGATGGTGACCGGCGGCGAGGTGACGGAGTTGCGCGGCGATCGCCTGAGCCTGGGCTATCGCCCCACCGCGAGCAGGCCGGTCCCCGAAGACGCCCCGGGTACTGCCGAGTCGCCCTTCACCAACCACAGCATCGCCCTGCGCCCCGGCCAGACCTTCCTCATCGGCACCGATGGGCTGGTGGACCAGAATGGCGGTGAGCATGGGCGCAGTTTCGGCCGGAGCAGGCTGCGCCAGCTGCTGAGCCAGGGCGGCGACGGACCGCTCGACCGGCTGAAGTCCGACCTGGAAAGCTCGTTGGACCGCTTCCAGGGTAACCGCGAGCAGCGGGACGACATCACCCTGTTCGGCTTCCGCGTGCGGCTGACCGACGCAGCCGCCGTTTCCGGCGCCGGATCCAGCCGCTACGCTGCGTAAAACTCCTGACCGCCTCCCTCAAATCTGTTACAGAGATGCTATTTTTTGTGACAGGTTGTGACGGCAACCCGTCGCGGACGGCAGAAGCCTGCCGAGTTTCTTTCAAAATTTAGGCATCCTAGGGTATGCTGCACCCGCTGAAGTGGTGATTGGGGAGAGCACGGCATGGCAGGTCCGACGATCGTCGTGGTCGAAGATGAGAATTCCCTGCGGTCCGACATGGTCGAGTATCTGTCGAGCTGCGGATTCGATGCGATCGGCGCACGCGATGGGGCGGAACTGGACCGGCTGCTGCGGAACCGCAACGCCGCCATCATCATCCTGGACGTGAACCTGCCGGACGAGGACGGGTTCAAGATCGCGGCCCGGCTGCGCGACAGCCATGGCGCCGGCATCATCATGGTGACCGCGCGCAGTTCCACCGTCGACCGCGTGGTCGGGCTGGAGATCGGCGCCGACGCCTATCTGGTGAAGCCGGTCGAGCTTCGCGAACTGGAAGCACAGGTCAAATCGCTGCTGCGCCGCCTGAGCGAGCGCGCCGCGGAAACGGCGATCCAGGCCGCCAACGGGACCGCAGGCGCCGAGGCCGGCGATTCTGCCGACGAGGCGCGCTGGTCGCTGGACCCTACGGAATGGAGCCTGACCAACCCGGCCGGGATCCGCATCAGCCTGACCAGCATGGAGATGAAGCTGACCAGCCTGCTGGCCGCACAGGCCCGCAAGCCGGCGACGCGCGACCAGATCTCTCAGGCGCTCTACAACCGCCGCTGGAACCCGGAAGACCGCTCCATTGACACCGTCGTCGGCCGCCTGCGCCACAAGGTGGAGGGCGCCATCGGCGGACCGGCCCCGCTCAAGTCGGTGCATGGGGTCGGCTATGTCTTCTCCGCGCCGATCCGGGTGGTCGGCGCCGCCTAGGGGTGGGTCAGTCCCAGGCTGGCAAACCCTGGCCCGGCGACGCCCGATCGGGCGTGCGGCGGGGGAACAGCAGGGTGAAGCTGGTGCCGCGATCCGGCGCGCTGTCCACGGTGATCGACCCCATCAGCGCACCGACCACCAGATTGTGGACGATGTGCAGCCCCAGCCCGCTGCCGCCACGACCGCGCCGGGTGGTGAAGAAGGGCTCGAACACTCTGGCGCGATGCTCCTCGATCATGCCGCGCCCATTGTCGGTGAAGCGAAGGCGGACGGTGTCGGGATCGGGACAGTCGACCGTGATCGTCATGTCCCCTGCCCGTCCGTCGGCGAACGCATGGGTCAGCGCGTTCATCACCAGATTCGACAGGATCTGCGAAAGCACGCCGGGATAGCTGTCCAGTTCCAGGTCGGCCGGGCAGCTCACCGCGACCGCATGGCCCGATGGCCGGAGCTTCGGCTGCAGGCTGACCAGCGTTTCCTGGATGTAGGCGGCGAGGTTGACGCTGCGCCGTTCGGCGCTGGCACGGTCGACCGCAACCTGCTTGAAGCCGGCGATCAGCTGCGCCGCCCGTTCGCAATTGCCGAGGATCAGGTCGGTGGTGTCGGTCGCGGTGGCGAGATAGCGGGTGAACTCCGCCTTGCCAAGCTCGCCTTCGGCGGCCCGCCGGCGCATCACCAAGGTGGCGTCGGCCAGATGCGAGGCGCAGGAAACGGCGATGCCGACCGGCGTGTTGATCTCGTGGGCCACACCGGCGACCAGCGCACCGAGGGAGGCCAGCTTTTCCGACCGGATCATCGCCTCCTGCGCCTCGCGCAGCCTGTCCAGCGCCGCCTCCGCCTCGCTGCGCCGCCGCTCCAACTCGTGGTTGGCGTCGCTCAACTGGGCCTGCAGCCGGTCGCTGACCCGCACGAGGCGCTGCTGCTCCCGCGTGCTGAGTTCGAAGGCGGCGATCAGGTCGCGGAACTCCGGCAGGCAATCGGGCGCCAGCGCGCCCAGCCTCGTCTCCAGCGCGCGGGCCTTGGCAAGCGCCTCCTCCTCCGCGGCGAAGAGGTTGAAGCTCACGGGACCCCGCCGGCGGGCAACTCCCGCATCTGGAAGACGACATGCCGCAAGTCCTCGGCGAAGTCCTCGCCGAGTTCGCGCATCGATTCGTCATTCTCTTCGACGCACCAGGTCACCGTCACCGGCCGCCCGCCCCGGGCCACCGTCTCCAGCATCTGGAAGATGTTCATCAGCGCCTTGGCGCTGGAGCTGTTGAAATAGAGAAGCTCCATGTCGAAGCGGATGGCGCCGCCGTCCGGACGGTCGAGAAAGCTGCGCAACGCGTTGAACACCGGACCGAAGAACCCGGCGACGTCGTCCGGGTAGGATTCTCCGGTCATGCGTAAATGGCCGACGGCGAAATCGAAGAAGACGCCCGGCGTGCGTCCGGTTGCGGGGATGATCAGGCTGTCCATGTCGTATCGCTCGGTTCGGCCGCTCACACGCGGACCTTGAGGCAGAAGAAGCTGCGGTCCGCGTCCATCGCATCGAAATCATAGTCGATGGGGTCGCTGGCCCGCCGTGCGATCTCGATCAGCCCCAGGGTCGCGCCACGGCTGCCGTCGTCCGGCTCCTCCCGAAGCTGTTCGCGGTAATAGGTCTTGATGCCGTCGCGATCCAGACTCTTCAAATGGTCCAGCCGCTCCTTCAGGCGCGGGACCTCGCTGTTGCGCACGGTGTTGCCGCAGACGATGAAGACCTTGCCCCCCTCCATCCCGATGGTGACCATGCCGGCACTGAGTTCCACCGCGCGGCCGGCGCTGCCCGACACCTTTTCCGCGGAATAACGGATGATGTTCTGCATCTGCTCGACGAAGACCGAGAAGACGCGGCGAATGGTGGGACCATCGGCCTCTTCCAGCGCCATTTTCTCGCGCAGTGCTTCGCCGAGGGAGTAAAGTATCCCTTCCGACAAGTATCCGCTGAAAGAGAACACGATCCCCCTCTCGTCGAGATCGCGTTTAATCGACGAATATTGTTGGGCGAGCATGGTTGTGGCCTGAGGTTCCACAGGTGCCGGGAGTCAGCCGACTATGTCATTTCCCTTGGAAAAGGGCCATAGTCTTTCGGGCATCGGGCTCTTGGGCAGCCGCGACATCGGGCTGCATCACACGGGAAGCACGACCCGGAAGGTCGATCCCTTTCCCAGCGTGCTGTCGACCGCGACGGCGCCGCCATGCAGATGAACGATCTGCTGCACCGTGTGCAGACCGATGCCGGTGCCCGGCACGCCGGACGCGCCCGACCCGCGGAAGAAGCGGTCGAACAGGCGCGGAAGCTCCGGTTCGGGAATGCCGCGGCCATGGTCGGTCACCTCGATCACCGCCATGGCGCCGTCGGTATCGCCGTGAAGATGGATCGCTTCGCCAGGACCGGAATATTTGACGGCGTTGTTGACGAGATTGGTCAGGACCAGCGCGATCAGGTTGGCGTCGACCTCCGCCCGCCGCGGCAATCCGGCCAGGGTCATTCGGAATTCACGGTCGGGATAGGCGACGCGGAACGGCCGGACGACATTGGCGATCAGGTCGGCCAAGTCGACCTCGGCCCGCTCCAGCACGAGGGCGTTGGTCTGCAGCCGCTCGTCGGTCAGATGGGCGTCGATCAGGCCGGTCAGACGCTGCACACTGCTACGGATCACCGCCAGCCGTTCCAGCATCTCCGGTTCCACCTGCCCGGCCCGCATCGCCAGCAGCTGCGCCGCGCTGTCGATGATGGCGAGCGGCGTGCGGAATTCGTGGCTGACCATGCCAAGGAACTGGCGCTGCCGGTCGCGGGCGAGCAGTTCGTGCTCCAGTGCCCGCTCCACCCGTTCCTTGGCCAGGATCAGCGCCTTCTGATTGGCGGCCAGTTCAAGCGTGCGCTCCTCCACCCGCTGCTCCAGCGAGTGGTTCAGCGCCACCAGTTCCTCGTACAGGCAGACATTGTCGAAGCCGATGGCGACACGGTTGCAGAACAGCTCCAGCAGGCGGTGCTCGTCCGCGGTGTAGGGCTCCGCCCGTTCAAGCCAGAAGACGGTCACGCCATGCTCGCGCGTGCGGAAGACCAGGACGCAATGGCCGTCGTGATAGAGGTTGCGCTGGGTCAGCAGGGCGTCCGCCACTTCCGTCGCCGCGCCGATCGACAGGACATCGGCCACCGGCAGCCCGATGCAGCCGGAAAAGACCCCCAGCCCCGCCACCACGGCGACCGTCCGGCTGCCATCGGCGCGGTCGACCGGACGGCAGGCCAGAACCGCCGGCGCGCTGCCGTGGTCGACGACGCGGGCGATCTGCTCCACCAGCCGTTCGACGAAAGCGCGCATCGGCCGCATCTCGAACAGCGGGGCGGAGGCGCTGAGAATCCGTTCCAGCCCCTGCCTGTTGCGCTCGATCGTCACGATGTCGCGCCAGGCGCGCAGCCCGCTGACCAGCGTGGTGAACAGACGCTGCGCCGTCAGCTCGCTCTTGGCCTTGTAGTCGTTGATGTCGTAGCCGACGATGACGTCCCGCTCCGGCGCCTGACCCGGCTGGCCGGTGCGCAGGATGATCCGCATGCGGCGGTTGCCCAATTCCTCCCTGATGTGGCGGACCAGCTTCAGGCCGGCATCCTCCGTCTCCATCACCACGTCGAGAAGGGCGATGGGCAGGTCGGGCCGCTGGGCGAGGACCGCCTTCGCCTCTTCCGCCGACAGGGCGCTCACCACCTCGAACGGGCGTCCGTCGAAGTCGAAGTCGCGCAGCAGCACCGCGGTCATGGCGTGAACCTGGGGATCGTCGTCCACCACCAGGACGGGCCAGGGCGTACCGGACGGCCGTTGAGAACTTGCCACCGTCGCAGCGCCGTCCTCCGGGCCGAACAGCAGTTCGTCGTCCAGCCCCCCGTCCATTCCCGCCATCCGCCGCCCCCGTCACACTATGCGTGATTGCCTATGCCTGCCGCAATGGAACCACCGTACGGTGCCGCTTCCAAGACCGATAAGGCGGATTGACAGCATTCGTTTCAATTTGTCGCATATGAACGAAGAGTCATGTACGGCAGAGCCAATGTTGTGCAATGCTTTATTACGACAGTGCATAACGGAGTGTCCGGAAAGTAAGGGTGCGAAGCGTCGACGACCACGGCGTCCCTGCCCGGCCGGCGCCGCCATGGCCGTCTCGCCTTTGTGGTTCACCGGGATTCTCATTTTCAGGGGCATCGAATTCGGGCCGTCGATCGACGCCCAGGATCGAAGCGATACGGAAGATGCCGACCATTCAGAGAATTTGTAGGCAGTTTTATCACGACATGGTTGTTGAGTGACGGGCGTTGACCTTTGCGCTATTCTCGAGCCTCGCCATACCCCCCGCAAACGGACGACCTCCCCCCGATGACCCCTGCCGGCTTCGAACAGGATGCACATGCCGCAGGACCCCCTGGCACCATCCGTGGTGGACGCAAGGCCGTTTCACCGGCAATTCTGGCGCTGCTGGCGGTCGCCCTCGCCCTTACGGCCGCCCTGCTGGTGTTTGCGGCCTATCAATACCGCAGCCAGGTGATCGACGAGGCGGAGACCCACACCGCCGCGATCGCACGCGTGCTGGAGGAGCATGCAGCCAAGACACTCGGCATCCATGCCGCCACCCTGTCGCATATGGAGTGGATGGTCGATGACCTGGGATGGGACCGGATCGACAGTTCTCCCCTGCTGCACGAACGCCTGAAAGCCATGGCGGCCCAGTCGCCGGAGGTGCAGTCCTATTGGATCACCGACGAGAGCGGACGCGTCCGCGTCAGCAGCTTCGAATGGCCGATGCGCCCGCTGAACGCGAGCGACCGCGAATATTTCCGTGCTCTTGTAAACCCCGGCAGCGCCTTCCACATCGGCCCGCGGTTGACGGGCAAGATCAACTCCGAGATTTTCTTCACTCTCAGCCGCCGGATGGAACTGTCGAACCACCAGTTCCAGGGGGTGGCACAGATCTCCCTCCTGCCCAGCTATTTCGCCGACTTCTACCGTTCGGTCCTGCGAGGGTCGAGCGACGTCATCCTGCTGATGCGCGAAGATGGCGAGGTGCTGGTCCGTACCCCGCAGAACGCCCCGGCCAATCGCACCGACATCGGACGGTTGCCGGAACTGATCTCGGTCCCCGACAGGAACGGCGTCTTCCATGCGGTGACGCCCTCCGACGGGGTCGAGCGGCTGATGGCCCGCCGCAAGGTGCCGGACATGCCGATCTATGTGGTCTACGGCACCGACGTCGGCTCCATCGAAAGAGCATGGCACGACCGGGTGATGCCCTACGCACTGTTCGCGACACCGGCACTGGGACTGCTTGTCCTGCTTGGCGGCATCGCACTGCACCGGTCGCGTCAGGCCGCCGAGGCGCAGGAGGCATTGCGCCGCTCCAACGAGGCACTGGAGGACCGGATCACCGAACGCACCCGGCACCTCGACCAAGCCTTGGCCGACAAGGAGGTGTTGCTGCGCGACATCCATCACCGGGTGAAGAACAATCTGCAGGTGATCCTCAGCCTGCTGGAGTTGCAGGCGCAACGCGCGCCGGAACTGGAGGCGCCCTTCAGCGAGGCGCTGACCCGCATCAACACGATGGGACTGATCCACGAGCAGATCTACCGCGCCACCGGCATATCGGCGGTCGCGCTCGACAGCTTCATCGAGGCGCTGGCCGGGCATCTGAACAGCTTCCACAGCCGCCCAGGCAGGACCATCACCATCAGGCATCGGGTGGAACCGCTCAGCCTCGACCTCAACCGCGTGGTGCCCTTCGCCCTGATCCTGAACGAAGTGGTGTCGAACGCGTTCAAGCACGCCTTCACCGGCCGCTGTACCGGCACCATCGACATCATAGTGACGGCGGAGAACGGATCGCTGCATCTGACGATCCAGGACGACGGCACCGGTGCCCCCGAGCCGGAGGATCCCTCCACCCCCGGACGGCGGTCGATGGGCATGGACCTGATCCGGGCCTTCGCCCGGCAAATACGCGGCGAGTATCATTTCACCAGGGGAGCCGGCACACGGTTCGATCTGGTCTTTCCGCAGGAGAGCGACGCCGTTTAGACGCTTTCGGATGCTTCGATGAGCATCTGAAAGACTTCAGCGTTTGCAACGTTTGACGGGGCCGGGCTTGGGAGAGTTGGCCGCCACACCGGTGGTGGAGCCGTTGCCAGAGCCAGAGCCAGAGGCCAAGCCGTTCGGCGGTTCTTCGGCTTTCGGGAGCTTTTCCGCGATGCCGAACGCCAGTTCGCGCCGCCGCAGTTCAGCCAGGATCTCGTCGGGGGCGATGTCGAAGTCGGCCAGCAGCACGACCAGATTATACAAGAGGTCGGCCGCCTCCATCACCAGTGCGCCGCGGTCGCCGCGCATCGCCTCGATCGCCACCTCGATCGCCTCCTCCCCCACCTTCCGTGCCATGCGGGCTCGGCCCTGCGCCAGCAGCTTTGCCGTGCGCGAGGCTTCAGGGACGGAGGAAGGCTCGCGCCGCAGGGTTTGCACGGCCTCGTGCAGGCTGCGGAGCGGATCGGGACCGATGTATTGAACCATGTCCCTGAAATCGTTTTTCAAACCGGCGCTGTCAAGACGTTGGTTGGTCGACTAAACATTTCACCGGTGCCACTGGACGATCGGATCGCTCCCGGCCACTGACAATAGTCAGTGATACTGATTGATTTGGTATTTGACCATTGGCTGAAGGAAATCTCTGTATAGCTGTAATTTTTGCAGCAGCCAGCAATGCAAAGGCAGCGTATTTGGCATTGGGTATACCAGTATATAGTCTCCTCAACAGCCCGATGGAGACGACAATGACCACCACCACTTTCCAGCCCGGCACCGACAACCACACTTCGAACGACGCCCTGCACGCCGTCGCCGAATTCCCGGTGGCCTGGTTCGAAGCCACCCCGGCCTATCTGGTCCTTGGCCCGATCGGCGCCTTCCTGCGCGAATGGGCCGCCGCCACCCCGGCCGGCTTCGTCCTGAGCCTGCTGAAGCGCTGACGCCCGGCCACCCCGCGCAACATCCGATCAACGGAGTCGATCATGAGCATCCTCAGCCTTCATCACGGCGACCATGGCGTCCATAGCGACAGCCAGACCCTGCACCCGGTCCGCGACTTCGTCGCCGACTGGCTGGAAGCCACCCCCGCCGCCATCCTGCTGCGTCCGGTCGGTGCGTTCCTGACGGACTGGGTGAAGTCCACCCCGGCGGTGATCCTGTTCCAGTCCCTGCACCGCTGACCAAGTTCCAAGAACAAGAAAATTCGAGGGTTTGAAAGGCGACCGCGGCACAGCCCAATCATTCGGGCGGCCGCGGCCTTTTCTTTTTTGGGAGGTCCGCTTACGGCCTGCGCCTCAGGCGCCGCCGCGGACATCCTCGACCAGCAACTCCAGCCGCGGAAGATCGCGCACCACCAGCGCATCGGAGCGGCGTTCCAGCATCCCGTCGCGGGTCAGGTCACTCAACACGCGGGCCACGGTCTCGCGGGTGGTGCTGACGCGTGCGGCAATGTCGGAATGGACGGGGATCGGCGTAATGACCGCGGACGCGCCCTGCCGCGATGCGCGCCGGGCAAGGCGCAGCAGTTCCGCATGGACCCGGTTGTTGGCGCCGAGGGTCGACAGTTCCATGATGCGGTCGGTGGCGCCGCGCAGCTTGTCGCACAAGCGCAGCATCATCGCCATCGCCAGTTCCGGATGGGCGGTCACCAGGGCCTGGAAGGGCTTCGCCGGCAGGAAGGCGATCAGCGCCCCCTCCTCCAGCGCCACCACCGACGCGGAGCGCGGCCGGCCGTCCAGCGCCGACATCTCTCCCACCAGTTCCCCGGCATCGATATCGCTGAAGCTGATCTCGCGTCCGCCGGCCGAGTGGCTGAGCACCCGCACCCGCCCCTCCACCACGAACCCGACGTCACGGGTCTCGGCCCAATGGTCGATCAGCTGCTCATCCGGAGCGAAGCGGCGCCAGCGGCATTGGCGTGCCACCGCGGCGCGCTGATCGGCGGAAAGCGGACGCAGCAGCTCGATGCGGTCCAGCCCGGCGGCCGGCGTATCGGCCGGTGTGTCGGACAGCGCATTGGCCAGACTGTCGGATTTGCTCATTTCGGCCTTCGGCACGGGAAGTTCCGGAGCCGCCCCGGACTGTTTGTTGCGCCAAAGGATAGCGTGACCTGCGCAAAGGTGGAAGGCGCTGTGACCAATGGCCGGTGTCAACCCTCCGTTAACGCCGAACGCGCAGAAGGGAACGACGCCTCGCCGACCCGTCCCTCAACCGCACCCCGTTCATCGCTGCCGGAGCGCCGATCATGACCAGCCTGTTCACCGTGCCCACCGCCCGTCGTGTCGATTCGCAACGGCTGCTGTCGGTCGCCCTGATCCCCTTCGCCGCGGCCATCGCCATGGCGAGCACGGTCGCTGCCACCGGCTTCACCGCCAGCCCGCTGGGCGAGGCGAACAGCACGCTGGGCTTCCTGCTGGATTTCGTGAAGTTCTGCTATCTGGCCGTCGCCATGGCCCATCTGTCCGGCGCCATCGCCGACCGTACCTGCGGCGGCATGGCCGCCGGCCTGTCGATGGACGAATTCGACGCGCCGGAACCGATGTCGCGCGAAGAGTTCTGGCGTGCCTTCCCCAATCACGTCGACGGCGCCGCCATCGCCGGGGCCGTCACCCTCTTGTGCGTGATCGCCGGATCGCTGGTCGGCTGACCCATCACCGCCAAACGGCAGTTGAGAGAGGGCCGCGCTTGCCCCACTATGGCGCGGACAGACGATCGGCGGATGGGCGGGCGTGAGCGGAGATCAGACTGAACCGAAGGTCCCCGGCAAGGGTCAGGTGAAAGCCCAGACGAAGACCCAGGCGGCAGAGCCGGCGCGGCACCGCCGCGAGGGTATCGGGTTTATGGGGAGGCTGCGCGCCTATTTCCTGGCCGGCATCCTGGTGACCGCCCCCATCGCCATCACCGTCTATATCGCCTGGTGGTTCGTCTCGCTGATCGACGGCTATATCCGGCCGCTGATCCCCAGCACCTACAATCCCGAAAACTACCTGCCCTTCTCGATTCCCGGCATCGGCGTGCTGGTGGTCATCGTCGCCGTCACCCTGATCGGCGCCTTCACCGCCGGCTATGTCGGTCGTCTGGTTCTTGGTGTCGGCGAGGGGGTGGTCGGGCGCATGCCGGTCGTCCGCTCCGTCTATGGCGGGGTGAAGCAGATCTTCGAGACGGTGCTGGCCAAGAAATCCAATGCCTTCCGCGAGGTGGTGGCGATCCAGTATCCGCGCCCCGGCGTGTGGTCGCTGGGCTTCATAACTGGCGCCGCCCACCCGGAGGTGCAATTGCAGCTGGCGGGCGTGGCCGACGATTTCGTCAACGTCTTCATTCCCTGCGCGCCGCCCACCGCCGGCTATCTGGCGATGGTGCCGCGCCGCGAGGTGACCGTGCTGAACATGAGCGTCGAAGACGGGCTGAAGCTGGTGATGTCCGGCGGCATCGTCGTCCCGCCCGAGCGGCGCCCGACGCTGGTGGAGCCGCCGGCCGGCCCCGACCAGGATGGCCCCAACCAGGATGGCAACGACGATCAGCCCGACCGCAAGGTCTTGGCCGCCGCGTCGCGTTCGAACAGGTAGAGCAGGGTCCGCAACGCCTGCCCGCGCGGGCTGGCGAGGTCGGGGTCGCGGTCCACCACCAGCCGGGCATCGTCCCGCGCGACCGCCAGCAGGTCGCCATGCACGGCAAGGTCGGCCATCCGGAAGCCGGGCAGCCCCGACTGGCGCGTGCCCAGCACCTCGCCGGCACCACGGAGGCGCAAATCCTCCTCGGCGATGACGAAGCCGTCCTCGGTGTCGCGCAGGGTCTTCAGCCGCGCCCGCGCCGTCTCCGTCAGGTTCGAGTCGAACATCAACAGACAGCTCGACGGCTTCTCACCGCGCCCGACCCGGCCGCGCAGCTGGTGCAGCTGGGCGAGTCCGAAGCGCTCGGCATGCTCGATCACCATCACGGTCGCCTCGGGCACATTGACGCCAACCTCGATCACCGTGGTGGCGACCAGCACGTCCAGGCTGCCCTCGGCGAAGGCGGCCATCACCGCGTCCTTGTCCGGCCCACGCATCTTGCCATGGACCAGCCCAACCCGGTCGCCGAAGGTGGCGCGCAGGAAGGCGTGGCGCTCGGTGGCGGCGGCGAGATCGGTCTGTTCCGATTCGTCGACCAGCGGGCAGACCCAATAGACCCGCGCGCCTTCCGACACCTTGCGCTGAATGCCGTGGACCACCTCCTCCAGCCGGTCGAGCGCGATGGTGACGGTCTGCACCGGCTTACGGCCGGCCGGTTTTTCGGTCAGACGCGAGACGTCCATGTCGCCATAGGCGGTCAGCGTCAACGTGCGCGGAATCGGGGTGGCGGTCATCACCAGCACGTCCACCGCCCGGCCCTTGGCCGACAGCTGCAGGCGCTGATGGACGCCGAAGCGGTGCTGTTCGTCGATCACCGCCAGCGCCAGATCCTTGAAGGCGACATCCTCCTGGAACAGGGCGTGGGTGCCGACCAGCAGCGGCAGCTCGCCCGAGGCCAGCCGATCCAGCACGGCCTGCCGCGCTTTCCCCTTGTCGCGGCCGGTCAGCAGGCCAATCTCCACGCCCGCGGCCTTGCACAGCGGCGCGAGGCTTTCGGCGTGCTGGCGGGCCAGGATCTCGGTGGGGGCCATCAGCGCGGCCTGGGCGCCGGTCTCCACCGCGTTCAGCATCGCCATCAGCGCGACCACGGTCTTGCCGCTGCCGACGTCACCCTGGAGGAGCCGCAGCATCCGCCGCTCCGCAGCCATGTCGGCGTAGATGTCTTCCAGAGAGGCCGCCTGCGAACCGGTCAGCGAGAAGGGCAGCGCCGCGAGCGCCGCTTGACGGAGCCTGCCGTCGCCCTCGGTCGCGCGCCCGGCCAGCCGGCGTTGGCTCGCCCGCACCAGCATCAGCGCAAGCTGGTTCGCCAGCAGCTCGTCATAAGCGAGACGGCAACGGATCGGCGCGGTGGCGGCGAGGTCGCCCTCATCCTCCGGCGTGTGGGCGCGCTTCAGCGCCTCGGCCCAGGTCGGCCACTGCCGGCGGGCGAGCCATGCCGGGTCCTGCCATTCGTCGAGCGCCGGAATGTCGTTGAGCGCAGCGCGCACCGCCTTGCGCAGGGTCTTGGCCGGCAGGCCGGCGGTCATCGGATAGACCGGCTCCACCAGTTCCAGCTCTTCCTTGGCATCGACCGGGACGACGGCGTCGGGATGGGTGATCTGGGCGGTGTCGTTGAACCACTCCACCTTGCCGGAGACGACCATGGTGGTGCCGGCCGGGATCTGCTTCGACAGCCAGTCGCCGCGGACATGGAAATAGACCAACTCCAACACGCCGGTTTCGTCGGTGCAGCGGATCTTGTAGGGATGGCGCGGGTTCACCGGCGGCGCATGCGAATCGATGCGCACGGTCAGGGTGGCGATGCGCCCGTGCGGCGCCTGCGCGATCTTCGGCGAGAAGCGGCGGTCGACGACGCCGCAGGGCAGATGCCACAGCAGGTCGACGACGTGGGCGCCGGCGAGCTTCTCCACCAGCTTGCCCAGACGGGGGCCGAGGCCGGGAAGTGCCGTAACCGGTTTGAACAGCGGAAACAGGATGGCGGGACGCACTGGCGGGACGCTACCGGGAAAGCCTTCGAGGGCTTCCAGAAAGCCGGGTGGACCCAGCCACGTCAAGGCCACTGAACGGCATCTGAGAAAAGAAGGGACGGCGGAGCGCACCCGAGGCCAGGGGCCTATGGTGGGGGGCAACGTCGGCCTTGGATTTGGCCACGGACGCGCTCCGCCGATAGGTACCATCCGGAGGCAAACGGGAGAACCGGACGGTCATATCCGATGGCAGGGGACCATCGGGAAGAGACACCAGATAAGAAGACGCTCTCGTGACGGGCCGGTGTTTCAGGGGGGCTGGCCCGACCGCGTCACAGGAAGGACAATAGCCCGGCCGCCCTGTCCCCAACCTGACTCGCCCATGAAATCCACTTCATGAACTGCGGCCGCCTTTTTGGTGATGTCCATCGATGAACTGCCGGTCCACGGCACATGCCTGAGTCCCGGGAGCCGTCGAGCAGAGAAGGTCACTGAAGTTCTTTGATGGCGGTTGGAAGGGAAGCGTGATCCCGTCACCAGAAACGGCAGGCAACCGGCGGCTCCAGAGAATCCGAAGTGGTAATTCTTAATCCCCCGCCGGGGATATCTGGCATTTAAAGTTCTTTTAACCCTATTCGACGCCTAATCGGCCCCGCGGGACATTCGATCCCGAGAAGACGCTCTACCGATCATTAGACCCACACGACACCAAGGGAGCTACCCATGCCCGCACAGAAGGTCGCCGATGAAGTCCGCTTGGCCAGCCGCATCCATGCGCGCCTGCTGGACGCCTTCATCGACTTGACGGAGCGGGAACTGGCCGGACTGGCCCCGGGCTTCGCCGAGGAAAGCCTGATCGAGGCGCTGGAGGCATTGCGCGCCGCCCGCAAGAACTACGGCACGACCGCCGGGGTGATGGTCGTCTCGAACCTGGAATTGCCGCAGGCCTCCAACGCCGCCTGATCCCGGCGGGCTTCGTCGAACCCTCAGACGGAAGCCGGCTTGCGGCTGCGTGGCTTGCGCGCCTTGGGGGGCTCGGAAGTCGTGGCTTCCGGTCCGATGGACTTCACCACTGCCCGCGGCTTCGCGTTGGTGGTCTTGCGCGGGGCCTTCACCACCGCGACGACCGGGGCGACGTCGACAACGGCCGCCGCTTCGGCCAGGATCGCACGTTCGGCCTGGAGCCAGTGGTCGGCGTCACGGCCGTGGGGACAGCCCTCGGCCAGCCAGATCGCATAGGCGCGGTCACGGATGCGTTGTTCGAGATCCACGCTCATCACATCTCCCCAGGGAAGGTGGTTGGGTTTGCTGCGATGCGAAGACTGCACAATTCGCGACATACACGCAACCGAGCGGATCGTTATCGGCCCTCCGCCGCAGACCGCCGTACTCCCCGGCCGTCACTCCGATGACGTTTCGCCGTGGTCGGGCTGCCGGCTCTGCTGGACTTCGCGCCATTTGGCGACGTTGCGGTTGTGGTCGGACAACGACTTGGCGAAGACATGGCCACCGGTGCCATCGGCGACGAAATACAGGAACTCGTGCCGCTCAGGCTTCATCACCGCCTGGATCGACGCCTTGCCCGGATTGGCGATGGGACCCGGCGGCAGGCCGGTCGCCACATAGGTGTTGTAGGGCGATTCGAACTTCCAATCGTTGCGGGTCAGCGCCCGGCCGAGTTCTCCACTGCCATCGGATAGCGCGTAGATCACCGTCGGGTCCGACTGCAGCTTCATACCGGCTTCCAACCGGTTGACGAAAACTCCCGCCACCCTGGGCCGCTCGGCGGCGATGCCGGTCTCCTTCTCGACGATGGACGCGAGGGTCAGCGCCTGCTGCGGCGTTTCGAAGGGAAGGTTCTGGTCGCGGGTCTTCCACGCCTCCGCCAAGGTCTGGGTCATCGCCGTCTGCATCCGCTCGATCAGGGCGCTGCGGCTGTCGCCATAGGCGTAGTGGTAGGTCTCCGGCAGGAGCGAGCCTTCCTTCGGCGGCTTCGCGAGATTGCCGGTCAGCATGGTTTCCCGCTCCAGAAGCGCCACCACCTGGGCCGAGGTCAGCCCTTCCGGCACGGTGAGGCGATGCACGACGGTGCGGCCCTGGCGCATCTGCTCCAAGACACCTTCGATGCTGATTCCTGCGGGGAACTGGTATTCGCCGGCCTTCAACTCACGGAAGGTGCCGGACAGCTTGGCCGCGGCGACGAACACCAGCGGCGAACCGATCACGCCGGAGTCGCCCAGCGTGATGGCAATGGCCTCAAGCCCGCTGCCGCGCGGGATGACGACCGTCTCAGCCTGCTCCAACGGTCCGGCGGCCGAATAGCGCTGGTAACCCCAGACGCCGATTCCGCCTGCCGCACCGACCGCGAGGGCCAGCGTCCCCGCGAAAATCCGGAGACCCCAGCCCATCGTTCACCTCTTGAAGACTGCAGACCGCAACGTCGGTGGGAGCTTCGCTTACGCGAATTCCTTGAACACCAGCGAGGCGTTGGTGCCGCCGAACCCGAAGGAGTTCGACAGCGCCGCACGCACGCGGCGCTCCTGGGCGACCTTCGGCACCAGATTGACGCCCATGCAGCTTTCCGACGGATTGTCGAGATTCAGCGTGGGCGGCACGATGCCGTGGTTGATCGCCTTGATCGAGTAGATCGCCTCGACCGCACCGGCGGCCCCCAACAGGTGGCCGATGGCCGACTTGGTGGAGGACATCGCCAGATTGTTCATGGCGTCGCCGAACAGGCGCTTCACCGCACCCAACTCGATCTCGTCGCCGAGCGGCGTCGAGGTGCCGTGGGCGTTGACGTAATCGATGTCGGACGGGTTCAGGCCGGCGCGCTTCAGCGCACCCTTCATGGCGCGGAAACCGCCATTGCCGTCTTCCGCCGGGGCGGAGATGTGGTAGGCGTCGCCCGACAGGCCGTAACCGACGACCTCGGCATAGATGGTGGCGCCGCGCTTCTTGGCGTGCTCCAACTCCTCCAGCACTACGACACCGGCACCCTCGCCGATGACGAAGCCGTCGCGGTCCTTGTCATAGGGACGCGAGGCCTTTTCGGGCGTGTCGTTGAAGTTGGTGGACAGCGCGCGCATGGCGGCGAAACCGCCGACGCCGAGCCGGCTGACCGCCGCCTCCGTGCCGCCGGCGACCATGATGTCGGCATCGTCCCACATGATCAGACGGGCGGCATCGCCGATGGCGTGCGCGCCGGTCGAGCAGGCGGTGACGACCGCGTGGTTGGGGCCCTTGAAGCCGTGCTGGATCGAAATGTGGCCGGAGGCCAGATTGATCAGGCAGCCGGGGATGAAGAAGGGCGACAGGCGGCGCGGACCCTTTTCATGCAGGGTCACGGCGCCGTCGGCGATGCCCGGAAGGCCGCCGATGCCCGAACCGACCATGACGCCGGTCCGCTCGCGCTCTTCATCGGTCTGGGGAACCCAACCCGAATCCTTGATTGCTTCCTGCGCCGCGGCGATGGCGAAGATGATGAAATCATCCATCTTGCGCTGATCCTTCGGCGAAACGAAGGAGTCGGCGTTGAACTCGCCTTCACCCGTTCCGCGCGGGAGCTGCCCGGCGACTTTGGAGGCCAGGTCCGAAGCATCGAACCCCGTGATGCCGCGGATTCCCGACGTTCCGGAAATCAGCCGCTCCCAGTTCAGCGCGTGGCCGACGCCGAGCGGCGTGACCATACCGAGTCCGGTGACGACGACACGTCTCATGAGGCTGTTCCTTGACCTTTCCTCGAATAAACTGTCGACGATCTGGTCGTCGACGGCCAGGCCCCGCGCTGCTGGTATCGCAATTGCGGTTCGCCTGGCCCTCGGGGGCTCAATGCCCGCGGCCCGATCAGGCGGCGGCGTTGGCCTTGATGAAGTCGATGGCGTCCTTCACCGACAGGATCTTCTCCGCGGCGTCGTCCGGGATCTCGACACCGAACTCTTCCTCGAAGGCCATGACCAGCTCGACGGTGTCGAGGCTGTCGGCGCCCAGATCGTCGATGAAGGAGGCGTTCTCCACCACCTTCGACTCCTCGACACCCAGGTGGTCCACAACGATCTTCTTCACGCGCTCGGCGATGTCGCTCATCTTTTAAGACCTTCCAATCCTTGAAACCGCTCGGGATAATCCGGTCGGAGCAACACGCCAAGAACGTGCCGTCCTGCCGCGAAAAGCCCCGTCCGATAACACATTTCAGCAGCCTTGACCAGCACCCGCGAGGGAGCCCGGTTGGCGCCGTTCTTCACACGTGGCGATGCCGCCCCGTCGGATCCTCATCAGATCATGGCCATGCCGCCGTTGATGTGCAGCGTCTGGCCGGTGACGTAGGCGGCCTCCTCGCTCGCGAGGTACACGACCCCGGCGGCGATCTCGTCCGGCTGGCCCATGCGGCCGGCCGGAATGGCGGGGAGCAGCTTCTGCTTCTGCTCGTCGTTCAGGGCGTCGGTCATGGCCGTGGTGATGAACCCCGGCGCGACGCAGTTGACGGTGATGTTGCGCGAGGCCAACTCGGCGGCCAGCGACTTCGACATGCCGATCAGGCCGGCCTTGGACGCAGCATAGTTGGCCTGCCCCGGATTGCCGGTGACGCCGACGACCGACGTGATGTTGACGATGCGGCCCCAGCGGCGCTTCATCATGCCGCGCATGGCGGCCCGCGACAGGCGGAAGGCCGCCGTCAGGTTCACGTCGATGACCGACTGCCAGTCCTCGTCCTTCAGGCGCATCGCGATCTGGTCGCGGGTCAGCCCGGCGTTGTTGACGAGGATGTCGATCTTGCCCAGGGCCGCCTCGGCGTCCTTGAACAGCTGCTCGGTCGCCGCGGCCTCGGACAGGTTGCCGGGCACGACGAAGGCGCGCTCGCCCAACTCGGCGGCCAGGGCCTCCAGCGGAGCGACGCGGGTGCCGGACAGCGCGACGGCTGCGCCCTGGGCATGCAGCGCACGGGCGATCGACGCGCCGATGCCGCCGGACGCGCCGGTGACGAGGGCCGACTTGCCGGTCAGGTCAAACATGGATGGCCTCACGAGGCTGATGTATCACGGGTCTGAAGGGATCACAGGGTCTTCAGGAACGACTCGACATCGGCCGGCGTTCCGACCGACACCGCCGTCAGATCCTTGTCGATGCGCTTGGTCAGCCCGGCGAGAACCTTGCCCGACCCGACCTCGACCAGCCGCTCGACACCCTGCTCCTTCATATAGAGCACGCATTCGCGCCAGCGGACCATGCCGGTCACCTGCTCGACAAGCAGGCGGCGGATGGCGTTGGGGTCCGACACCGCCGAGGCGGTGACGTTCGCCACCACCGGAACCACCGGGGCGGAAATCGTGACGTTCGCCAGAGCCTCCGCCATGGCGTCGGCGGCCGGCTGCATCAGCGAGCAATGGAAGGGAGCAGACACCGGCAGGCGCACCGAGCGCTTCAGCCCGCGTTCCGCCGCCAGGGCAATGGCGCGGTCGATGGCGTCGGCGCTGCCGGAAATCACCACCTGCCCGACAGAGTTGTCGTTGGCGATGCTGCACACTTCGCCCTGGGCGGCGTCGGCGGCAATGGCCTGCGCCTGGTCCAGGTCGGCGCCCAGCAGGGCCGCCATGGCGCCCTTGCCGACCGGAACCGCCTTCTGCATCGCCTGCCCGCGCAGCTTCAGCAGGCGCGCGGTGTCGCCCAGCGAGAAGGCGCCGGCGGCGCAGAGCGCCGAATATTCGCCCAACGAGTGGCCGGCGACGAAGGTGGCATGCTTGGACAGGTCGACCCCGCCCTCGCTCGCCAGAACCCGCATCACCGCGACGCTGACCGCCATCAGGGCGGGCTGCGCGTTCTCGGTCAGGGTAAGGTCGGCCTCCGGGCCTTCGACCATCAGTCGCGACAGCCGCTGGTTCAGCGCGTCGTCCACCTCTTCGAAGGTGTGACGAGCGACTTCGAACGCTTCGGCGAGTTCGCGGCCCATGCCGACAGCCTGGCTGCCCTGCCCCGGAAAGACGAACGCCCTGGTCATGCTTCGGTGAAACCCTGGATGAATGCGCCCCGCCCCTGCGGCGGCACCATGGATTGGGCGACAGTCATACCCTCACTTTTGAGCAAGTCAAGCGACGCGCGATGACCAAAGCGACAATGGTGCGATAAAACGCCACGTATTGACGCAGAAGGCCCACGAAAAACCGCCGTGCGGAAGGGGTTGTTCGTGGGCTGACCCAGACGTACCGCAAATCGGGTCTTGCGGGTCTTGCGCCTTATGCTGCGGCGCAAATCAAAGCGCCGCGGTCATGCCTTGCCCACAAGCGCCACCCTGGTCCAGGGCCTGATCTGCGCCAACGCCTCCAGCACCATCGGGCCGATCAGGCCGGCGATCAGCGCCACGCAGAAAATCACGCCATCCCCAGCGTCCAGCCGGTGCAGCACCACCCGCGCACCGGCGGCGAACAGAGCGTGATGCAGGTAGATGGCGTAGGAGGAGGCTCCCACCATCCGGAAAACCCGGCCCGTCGGCATGGCATGCAGCAGCGTCACCGCTCCGCCCATCCCGCACAGCAGCGCGACACCACTGTTCCAGCCGAAATGCGGCAGATAGCCCCACAGCGACGCCTGATGCAGGGCCACGCCGATGGCGAGCGCGGCAGCGGCGCCGCCAACCATCGCCGACCGGGGAACCATGGCGCGGAAGCGGGTCACCCCCACCCCCAGCAGGAAGTGCGGCAACAGGAAGCAGGCCTCGTTGACCGACAGGATGTTCGAGTCGACATGGACCGTCAGGCACATGACCACCGCAACGGCCATGGCGAACACAAACCCGCCCGGCCGGTCCATCGCGTGCAGCGCGTCGAGCAGCGCGACGCCCGTGAAGATCAGGAACAGCGCCTGCAGATACCAGAAGTGGGCATAGGAGAAGACGTAGATCCGCCACATCGAATCGGGGGCGGCGGTCCCGTTCGCACCCGGCGCATGGGTCTGCAGCAGATAGAAGAGAGTCGACACCACCAGGAATGGAAAGCCCAGCCGGCGCAGCTTCTTGACGAAGAAGGTGCTCAGCCGGTCGCCTGTGGCGGGGTTCAGGGCGTACACGAGCCCCGAGATGAAGGTGAAGAGCGGCATGCGGATCAGTTCGAAGCTGTCGGTGGCGTAGCGGTACACCGACCCATCCGCCACCTGCATGCCGGCCCCAGGAATACCGACCACGTGGTAGGCGACCAGCAGGATGCAGGCCAGCCCCCTCAGTTCCACGACATGATACGGCAACATGTTCTTGCGCATGGGGCTACTCCAGGCACCGGGCTATCAGCGCCGCGGACGGAGCGCGCGGTCGACCGACGCACCGCGAACTCCGCCGTAAACGGCAGGCTGAACATGGCGCCTGGAGCGATCCAATGCACTTCGGTCAAATGCGCCAGAGCTTATCCCGCGCGATAGCCCCCCCTGCCCCGCCCGGCCCACCCCTTGCCCAAAGCAGCGCGGCGGGGGTCATCCGGGCAGCTCTCTATAACGCGAATAGATTTTTCCGGAAGGTGGCGCATCCCGGGCCGGATTTCCGCTTGCTACCACCGCCGGCCTGTGCATACTGCGCCGCTTCATAACTCCTTGCCGGCGGTCCGCCGTCGGCTAGGCCCGGGCAGCTGATCCAATCCATGAGGGATGGGGCGCAGCGCCGGACCATGAACAGCCATGGGGAGTGCAATGGCACTTTACGAGTGCGTGCTGATCGCGCGCCAGGACATTTCGGCCGCCCAGGCCGAGCAGCTCTCTGAGCAGTTCGCCCAGATCGTTCGCGACAACGGCGGCACGATCGCCAAGAGCGAATACTGGGGTCTGAAGACCCTCACCTACAAGATCAAGAAGAACCGCAAGGGTCACTACACCCTCTTCAACATCGACGCTCCGGCCGCCGCCGTCGCCGAGATGGAGCGGAACATGAGCATCAGCGAAGACGTGCTGCGCTTCATGACCGTGCGTGTCGACGCCCTCGATGCCAACCCGTCGGCGATGATGCAGAGCCGCAACGAGCGTGGTGAGCGCGGTGATCGTGGCGACCGTGGTCCGCGTCGCTTCGACGACCGTGGCCCGCGTCCGCCGCGCCGCCAGGAAAACGTTGCCGCCGCCGAAGGGGAGACCGCGTAAATGTCCGACAAGCAGACCACGGGCGCTCCGGCCCGCACCGGCGGCGCACGCCGCCCGTTCTTCCGTCGCCGCAAGACCTGCCCGTTCTCGGGCGCGAATGCTCCGGCGATCGACTACAAGGACGTCAAGCTGCTGTCCCGCTTCATCTCCGAGCGCGGGAAGATCGTCCCGAGCCGCATCACCGCGGTCTCGACGAAGAAGCAGCGTGAACTGGCCCGCGCCATCAAGCGCGCCCGTTTCCTGGCCCTTCTCCCCTACGTGGTGAAGTAAGCCCGGCAACGGCCGAACTGTTTCGGTGAAGGTTCTTCAAGGGGTTTCCATGGCCTTGGGTCCGGCCGTACCGCTGGTGGTCGCCGTCGGCGGCGGTCTGGCAAGCGCGTTCTTCTACCTGTCGGTCACGTTCGGCGGGATGGGTGCGCTGATCCTGGGCTATCTGGCCCCCCTGCCGCTGTTCCTGACGGGACTGTGGTTAGGGGCTCCCGCGGTGATGCTGGCCGGTCTGGCCGGCGCCGCCGCGGTGATGCTGGGCACCTCCGGCAGCATGCTGGTGGCACTGTCCTACCTGGTGACCGGGGCCGCCCCGGCTATCCTGGTGGTGCGGCAGTCGCTGCTGGCGCGCACGCGGGAGGATGGAACCCTGGAATGGTATCCACCCGGCCGGGTCCTGATGGGCTTGACCGGGATGGGTGTGGCGGCGCTGCTCGCCGCGGTGATCCTGACGCTCGACCAGCCCGGTGGGTTGGAAGGGCTGATGCGGCAGACCCTGGCCCGAGTCGTCGAGCCGGCGTTCCGTTCGCAGGGCCAGCCGGCCCCGGATCCCGAGGATTTCTGGGTGGCGGCCGTCCTGCCGGGGCTGGTTGCGGTCTCATGGCTTGTCATGACGATCGTCAACGCGGTGCTGGCGCAGGGGGCGCTGATGCGGTTCGGCCGCAACCGGCGCCCTGCCATGCGTCTGGCCGAGCTGGAATTGCCAAACTGGCTGGCGCCGCTGTTCGCGGTGGCGGTCGCGGCGGCCTCGGCCGTACCGGGAACCTTCGGGTTCCTGGCGGTCAATCTGGCTCTGATCCTGGCGGTACCCTTCGCCTTCGCTGGACTTTCGGTGGTCCATGTATTCGCCAGCAGCAAATCGGCGCGCACGCTGATCCTGGTTGGCTTCTACATGATGCTGTTTCTCTTCGGGTGGCCGATCCTGCTTTTGGTCGGCCTGGGCATGATCGAGCAATGGATCGGGCTGCGCCGCCGGTTTTCCCCCGCGGCCCCCGGTCAGGAGGACGAGTGATGGAAGTTATTCTGCTGGAGCGGGTCGAGAAGCTCGGCCAGATGGGTCAGGTCGTGAATGTGCGTCCTGGCTTCGCCCGCAACTATCTGCTGCCGCAGAAGAAGGCCATGCGCGCCACCAAGGCGAACCTGGCCGTCTTCGAGAAGCAGAAGGCCCACCTTGAGGCCGTGAACCTGGAGCGCCGCAAGGACGCCGAGCAGGTTGCGACCAAGATGGACAACGTGTCGGTCGTCGTGATCCGTCAGGCTGCCGAGACCGGCGTCCTGTACGGTTCCGTGACCACCCGCGACGTCTCCGACGCGCTGACCGCCGCCGGCTACAAGACCGACCGCAAGCAGGTCCAGATCGACACCCCGATCAAGACCCTGGGTCTGTTCAAGCTGCGCGTCGTCCTGCATCCGGAAGTGTCGATCGCGGTTACGGTCAACGTCGCCCGTTCGGCCGAAGAGGCCGAGCTGCAGGCCCAGCGTGGTGGCATGATCACCGCCGCCGACCTGCGCGACGAGGAAGACGAAGAAGAGACCTACGTCGAAGAGACCGCGACCGAGGAAGAGGAGGGCTGATCGCCCTTCTGCGGCTGAAGTCCCGAAGACGCCTTTGGGATTTTGGCGGCACGTCGTACCGCTCGTCCGGAAACCGCCCGCCCCATTGGGGGCCGGGCGGTTTTCCGCATTCCGGGCAGGCGGCAGCAACGACAGACATGACTGTGTGCATACGTCCGCAATACCCAATTGGGTAGCAGTTCTGACCGATTGACGAATTGTCGCACCCCTTCCTGCGCGCCATGCTTGGAACGGCACCGCGGAAGGAGTTCGGCATGCTGCTGGTTCGTCTGCTTGCCGCCGCCAAGGGCGACGGAACCCTCAATCTCGTTACGGCCGATGGGAAACACCATCGGATCGGATCCGGGTCACCAAACCTGACCCTCCGCCTTCACGACCGCGCCGTGGAGCGCGACCTGCTCATCAATCCGCGCCTGCGGTTCGGCGAAGCCTATATGAACGGCCGCTTTTCGATCGAAGGCGGCGGCATCTACGACCTGCTGTCGATGCTGATGAGCGGTGCCGAGGTGCAGGGCGCCCTGGGCCGCGCCCTGGAGTCGCTGTCGCCGCTGCTGCGTCGCGTGCAGCAATACAATCCGATGCGGCGTTCCCGCCAGAATGTCGAGCACCATTACAACCTGTCACGCCAGTTCTACCAGCTGTTCCTCGACCGGGACATGCAGTATTCCTGCGCCTATTTCGCGGAACCCGGCCTGTCGCTGGACGAGGCCCAGGAGGCCAAAAAGCGGCACATCGCCGCCAAGCTGCTGATCGTGCCCGGCATGCGGGTGCTCGATATCGGCTGCGGCTGGGGCGGCATGGCGCTCTATCTGGCGCGGCATACCGGAGCGCGGGTGACCGGCATCACCCTGTCGTCGGAACAGCTCGCCGTGGCGCGCCAGCGGGCGGACGAGGCGGGGCTGTCCGACCGGGTCACCTTCGAGCTGCGCGACTATCGCGAGTTCGCCGCCGCCCATCGCGGGGCCTTCGACCGCATCGTCTCGGTCGGCATGTTCGAGCATGTCGGCGTGCCGCAATACCGCAACTACTTCGACGCGGTGCGCGACATGCTGAACGACGAGGGCGTGGCGCTGATCCATTCCATCGGTCGTCTGGACGGACCGGCAAGCACCAACCCCTGGATCCGCAAATACATCTTCCCCGGCGGCTATTCCCCTGCCCTGTCGGAGGTGCTGCCGGTCATCGAGCGGTCCGGCCTGCTGGCCACCGACCTGGAGGTTCTGCGCCTGCATTATGCCGAGACGTTGCGCCACTGGCGGGCCCGCTTCACCGCCCATTGGGAGGAGGCGAAGGCGCTGTATGACGAGCGCTTCTGCCGGATGTGGGAGTTCTATCTGGTCGGCGCCGAACTGGCCTTCCGTCTGCAGGGCCATATGGTGTTCCAGGTGCAGGTCGCGCGCTCGCTGGGCGCCGTGCCGCTGACACGCGACTACATGCTGAATGCGGAACGGGACATTGCCGGCGCATCGGCCGGCCAATCGACGGAGTTGCGGCCGTCTCGCACCCCGGAGTCGGCGGCCTGACCGCACCAAGGGCCGGATTTGCAGTTCTTTGGCGGCATTCCGCCGCCAAAGCGGCTCGATCCGGCCAACCGGTAATACCAATTGACCATCATGGCCGGCTGCGGGGCTGCGTTGCAAGCAGAATCATGCGACATCGACGCCTAAGCCACCGCCGTGCCTTCCTTTCCGTCACGGGGCGATGCTATATAACCGCGATTGATTTCCGCCCGGGGTACCGGGGAGCCACCCAAGCGGCAGGCTCCCCGGCAACAAGCGCCCGCTGGACGACGCGCCCGGCTCCCAAGGAATGACAACGCCCTTACCCGTTCGGGGAGATCTCGCACCCATGACCAAGATCAAGGTAGCCAATCCGGTCGTCGAACTCGACGGCGACGAGATGACGCGCATCATCTGGCAGTTCATCAAAGACAAGCTGATCCTGCCCTACCTCGACATCGACCTTAAGTACTACGACCTCGGCATCGAGAACCGCGACAAGACCGACGACAAGGTCACCGTCGAGTCCGCGAACGCCATCAAGCAGTATGGCGTCGGCGTGAAGTGCGCGACCATCACCCCGGACGAAGCTCGGGTGAAGGAGTTCAACCTCAAGAAGATGTGGAAGTCGCCGAACGGCACGATCCGCAACATCCTGGGCGGCACCGTCTTCCGCGAGCCGATCGTCTGCTCCAACGTTCCGCGCTACGTCCCGGGCTGGACCAAGCCGATCATCATCGGCCGTCACGCCTTCGGCGACCAGTACAAGGCCACCGACTTCGTCGTTCCCGGCCCGGGCAAGATGACGATCAAGTGGGAAGCGGCCGACGGCAGCCAGCAGATCGAGCACGAGGTGTTCGATTACCCGAGCGCCGGCGTGGCGATGGGCATGTACAACCTCGACGATTCGATCGAAGGCTTCGCCCACTCCAGCTTCATGTACGGCCTGGAGCGCGGCTACTCGGTCTATCTGTCGACGAAGAACACGATCCTGAAGGCCTATGACGGCCGCTTCAAGGACATCTTCCAGAAGGTCTTCGACGAGACCTACGCCGGCCAGTTCAAGGCCAAGGGCCTGGTCTACGAGCACCGCCTGATCGACGACATGGTCGCCTCGGCCCTGAAGTGGGAAGGCGGCTTCGTGTGGGCCTGCAAGAACTACGACGGCGACGTTGAGTCGGACGTCGTGGCGCAGGGCTTCGGCTCGCTCGGCCTGATGACCTCGGTTCTGGTCACGCCGGACGGCAAGACCGTCGAGGCCGAGGCCGCCCACGGCACGGTGACCCGCCACTATCGCGAGCACCAGAAGGGCAAGGAAACCTCGACCAACCCGATCGCCTCGATCTATGCCTGGACCCAGGGTCTGGCCTATCGCGGCAAGTTCGACAACACCCCGGACGTGATCAAGTTCGCCCAGACGCTGGAGCGCGTCTGCGTCGAGACCGTCGAGTCCGGCTTCATGACCAAGGATCTCGCCATCCTGATCGGCCCGCAGCAGCCGTGGATGACCACCAAGCAGTTCCTGGACAAGCTGTCGGACAATCTGGAAAAGAAGATGGCCGCCTGGTCGTAAGGCCGGCACCGTCTCTGTCCAGCGCTTATACTTCGCAGGGTGCGACGCCGCGTCCGGGTCAAACCGGACGACGGCTCAGCTAGGGTTCGGGCGGGGAGTTTCGGCTCCCCGCTTTTTTCTTGCCCGATTCGTGAAAGGACCGAACCCGATGCCCAACAATCTGTTCCGTGTCGCCGTCGTGGGCGCCGGCGAAACCGGAACGCCGCTGCTGCGCAAGTTGCTGGCCGCCCCCTTCGTCGAGTTGCTGGGGGTGGCGGACCTCGATCCCGAGGCGCCGGGTATGCGGCTTGCGCATGATCGCGGCGTGAAGACCACCACCAATTTCCATGAGCTGGCACAGTTGGGCGAGCAGTTGGATGTGCTGATCGACGTCACCGGCGTGCCGGCCGTACGCGATGCGCTGCGCAAGGCGATGCAGGAGACCGGCAACCACCATACGGTGATCGTCCACGAGATGGTCGTGCAGCTGATGCTGTCGCTGCTGAACGGCGAACTGGTCCGGCTGAAGCACGATACCCAGGATTATTGAGACGGATCATCGCGGCGGAGGCGGGATTTGCAGCCTCTGCGAATTGCCTCATGATGGGCAGAGGACGCCCGGTGCGGCGTCCGCCCATGTCAGGAGCGGCCATCGATGGAACTCGGCATTCTGGTTATCGCGGCGTTCGTGCTGGTCGTCATTCTGGCGATCACCAGCGTCCGCATCGTCCCCCAGGGCTTCAACTTCATCGTCGAGCGGTTGGGCCGTTATCAGGAAACGCTGCATCCCGGCTTCAACGTGATCTTTCCGATCATCAGCTCGGTGCGGGCCAAGGTGGACATGCGCGAGACGGTGGTGGATGTGCCATCGCAGAGCGTCATCACCAAGGACAATGCCGCGGTGACCGCCGACGGCGTCCTGTATTTCCAGGTACTCGACCCGATGAAGTCGACCTATGAGGTCAACGACCTGCAGCGGGCGATCCAGACACTGGCGATGACCACCATCCGCACGGTGATGGGCTCCATGGACCTGGACGAGTTGCTGAGCCAACGCGAGGCGATCAACGCCAGCCTGCTGCGCGCGGTGGACGAGGCGACGGCCTCCTGGGGCGTGCGGGTGACCCGCATCGAGCTGCGCGACATCACCCCGCCCGACGACATCGTCCAGGCGATGGGCCGGCAGTTGAAGGCAGAGCGCCTCCGCCGCGCCCAGATCCTGGAGGCCGACGCCGAGAAGGAAAGCCAGATCCGTATCGCCCAGGGCAAGCTGGAAGCCGCCAAGCTGGAGGCCGAAGCACGCGAGCGCCTGGCAGAGGCGGAGGCCAAGGCCACCCGTCTGGTGTCGGAGGCGGTGGCCCAAGGGTCGAACCAGACGCTGGGTTATTTCCTCGGCCAGAAATACATGGAAGCCTTGAAGGCCTTTGCCGCGTCCCCCAACCAGAAGACCATGATCCTGCCGGTGGAGTTGGCAGGCGTCGCCGGTGCGCTGGCGGGGTTGGGCGATCTGGTGCGCGATGCCACCCCGTCCCGGCCGCCCTCCTCGCCCTCACCCGCTCCGCGTAATCCCTGGTCGGTGCCGCCCACCACGACCGCGTCGGACGGGGAGTGAGCGAATGTCGCCTTTGTTGTGGGGAGCGCTGGGTGCCGTGCTGATCGCGGCGGAACTGGTGATCCCCGGTATTTTCCTGGTTTGGTTCGGTGGGGCGGCGCTGCTGACCGGGCTGGTGACGGCGCTGTGGCGCGACTGGGGGCTGGTCAACGAGGCCGGATTCTTCACCGTCGCCGCAGGCGCGGCCGTCTCGGTCGCCATCATCCTTGCCCGTCGCCGCAACGCATCGGTGGAGGGCAATGCGGAGCGGATCAATGACCGGGCCGGGCAGCTGGTCGGACGCGCGGTGACGCTGAGCGAGCCGATCGTCAATGGACATGGACGGGTGTTCGTCGGCGATACCTTGTGGTCGGTCGAGGGTCCCGATCGGCCGGCAGGTGCGGCGATGCTGGTCGCCGGCCACAAGGGGATGGTGCTGGTGCTTCGCGATGCGGCAGAGGGGCGGTAAGGCCTCGGCTGCGCGGCCAATCTCAGAATTCTGCCAACAAAAAAGCCCGCCTCTCCCCCGAGAGCGGGCTTTTTTGAATGGCTTATCGACCGGTCAGGCGGCGCCGACGTTGCGGTCTTCCTCACGCTTCTTGCCACCCGAGGCGGGCTGGTAGGCCAGCGCGGCGTGTTCCGCGCAATAGGGCATGCCGGGCAAGGCGTTCTTGCCGCAGAAATGGAAATCCTGGTGCTTCGGGTCGCCGACCGGCCATTTGCACATCCGCTCCGTCAGAGCAAGGATGGTGGCGCCGCGCGTCGGCTTCTTCTTGATGGGCGACGGCCGGCCAGACAAGCCCAGGCGATGGGCCTTGCCGATGACCGCGTTGCGGGTGATGTCTCCCAGAATGTCGGCGATCTCGCTCGCGCTCAACCCCTGGGACCAGAGATCCTTGAGCTGTTGAATCCGCTCGTCCGTCCAACTCATCCCCGAGTACTCCCGATCCGGTGTCCGGTTATGCTGTGGCAAACAGGTCACGGTCTAGTGCCGTTTTCCATAAGCCGCAACATTTTGTGCCAGCCGGTGAAGAAGCTACCAGATGACGGCCGCAGACGATAGGGGGGCGCGGCAACATTCCTGTTGATAAGTCCGTGGGCAGACTCACGAGTTCAGCGCGCCATAGACCTCTTCGGCGACGCCGGACAGGGTATCCCGATCGGCTTCTCCGGCGACGGCCAGCGCCAACCCATTGTCCTGCCAATACAAAGCGCGCACACCGCCATCCTGGGCGAAGCGGAACGCTGAACCGGAGGTATTGGGAGAGGGGCGGATATACAACGTAATGCGACGCCCGGCCGCATCCTCGTACATGTACATTGCAACAGGTCCAGCGGAATCGGCCAAAAGCCGCCCGCCGATCAGCTGGTAGCCCCCTCTTGTGACTTTTGGGCAACGCATGTTCTTGCCCAGCCGCTTGGACAGCCAGTTCACCAGATGGGCCTCCTCGTCGACACCAATCTCGACCGGATGGCGGACTTCGACGGAGAAAACGCGATGGGCGGCGACGGCATCGGCGATGAAGGCGGCGGTCAGCGGCTCGGCCCGCCAGCCGACGCGGTCGCGCAGCAGCCAGCCGCCGGCGCCGCCGGCGACGAACATCAGGAGGGAGGCGGCGATCGCCGTACCCCACCAGGCCCCCCTGCCCCGGCGTTGCGGGACCGGAGCGGCATGGTCGCGCGCGGTGAAGGGCGGGGTCAGGCGGTCGGGCAGCGGCTGGTCGATCAGCGGGCCGAAGCTCTGGCCGAGCAGCGAGCGCTGGGCACGGTAACGGTCGAAGCGCTGGGCGATCTCGGGATTGTCGGCAAGGTGGCGCTCGACGTCGGCCAGCCGTTCCTCCGGCAACTCGCCGTCCAGCCAGGCATGAAGCTCGGCCTCGGTCACGGGATTGCGGGTGCCGCTCATCACTTGATCCTCCTGACGACCTGCTGGGTTCCACCGTCCAGCAGGACCCTCAATTTTTCGCGCGCCCGGGCCAGCCGCGACATCACCGTCCCGATCGGCAGTTCCAGAACCTCCGCCACCTCGCGGTAGGACAGCCCCTCCATACCCGTCAGCAGCAGGATGGTGCGGTGCTCGTCGGACAGTTGGGCGAAGGCGCGGACGAAGTCGCGCACCGCCCCGCGGTCGGCCGGCGGGGCGCTCAGCGCCAGATCGTCGGCGAGATCCTCCACCGGCACTTCCGCGCCGCGCCGGCGCCGGCCGCGCTGGCCGGAGATGTGCAGGTTGTGCAGGATCGTCATCAGCCAGCCGCCGAGCTTCGACGGGTCGCGCAAGGCGTGGCGGTTGGCCAGCGCCTTCTCCACGCAGTCCTGCACGAGGTCGTCGGCGTCGGACCGGTTGCCCACCAGGGCTGTGGCATAGCGCCGGAGCCGCGGCACATGCGCGGCGATGGCGCGGTCGTCGATGTCTGGCGGGGTCATGTCGGGTCCGGGCAGGGCGTCGTCACCTGTCATGACGCCCTGCCCTGCCGGTTTATTCCCGCTGCGGCCATGGGATCACTGGCCCGGCGAGGAGAAGCCGGCCTTGCCGTCGAAATTGCTGAGATTCTCGGTCTGGGTGAAGTCGATCCCCGCTTCCGCCAAGCGGCCAAGCAGTTCCACGATGGCGCCATGCTGCACCGGGCCGTGCTGCGACAGGAAGCGGCAGCGCCAGTGGTCGGTGCAGAAGACGTCGGCGTTGCCGTCCGGCCAAACCCGCTGCGAGCGGTTGGAGATGCTGGTCAGCTTCAGCGCGTCGGTCGACAGCGGCAGCACCAGCTCCGCCAGATCGTCGGGCAGCCCGCCAGACCATTGCAGGAAGACGTCGACGCCGACCAGTTCCTTCAGCGCGCGCACGCGCGGGGCCAGCCGGTTGATGCCGTCATAGGCCGGACGCGCTGTCGAGTAGCCGACCGGCGGCATGGTGACCGGGGTCTGGCCCAGCCGCTCCACCACCGCTTCGGCGAAGGCGGCGGTGCCGGCACGAACCCGGCCCAGCCCGCGGGCATAGATGTCGGCGGTGTGGATGCCGTCCTCGATGGTCTTCAGCCACGCATTGTGGATGCGGGCGGCGATGTCGCCCTGGCCGATATGGACCAGCATCATCACCGCGGCCATCAGCAGGCCGGACGGGTTGGCGATGCCCTGCCCGGCGATCATGGGGGCGGAGCCGTGGATCGCCTCGAACATGGCGCAGGTCTCGCCGATGTTGGCGGAACCGGCCAGCCCGACCGAGCCGGTCAGCTGGGCGGCGATGTCGGAAACGATGTCGCCATAGAGGTTCAGGGTGACGATGACGTCGAAGCGCTCCGGCTGGTCGGCCAGACGGGCGGCGCCGATGTCGACGATCATGTGGTCGGCCTTGATCTCCGGATAATCGGCCGCGATCTCGTAGAAGATTTTCAGGAACAGCCCGTCCGTCATCTTCATGACGTTGTCCTTGACGAAGGCCGTCACCTTTTGCCGGTGGTTGGAGCGGGCGAAGTCGAAGGCGTAGCGGACGATTCGCTCCGAACCCGGCCGCGAGATCAGCTTGACCGACTGGATCACGTCGTCGGTCTGGCGATGCTCGATGCCGGCGTAGAGGTCTTCCTCGTTCTCGCGGATGATGACCACGTCCATGCGCGGGTGCCGGGTCCGCACATAGGGGTGGTAGGACACGCAGGGACGGACGTTGGCGAACAGGCCGAGCGTGGTGCGGGCGACCACGTTCAGCGACTTGTTGCCGTATCCCTGGGGCATGGTGATCGGCCCCTTCAGGAAGACCCGCGTGCGGCGGATCGACCCCCAGCCGGCGGCATCCAGACCGCCGGGATGGCCCCGCTTGTAGACGGCCTCGCCGGCCGGAACCTCTTCCACCTTCAGCCGCGCGCCGGCCGCGTTCATCACATATAGCACCGCGTCCGTGATCTCTGGGCCGATGCCGTCGCCGCGTGCGACCGTGACGGGGGTGATATCGCGCATGCACTCACTCCAAGGGGACGCGCGACCGTAGACGCAAACAGGGGCCTTTTTCAATGGTTGGAGGCAGCGACGGATCGCAGCAATCGGTGAACCGCACCCCCGCCCCCGCGGCATGCGCGGGAGCGGGGAGTGCGGCACCGGTCAGTGATGCGCCCCGGCGACGCCGCCGCGGCCGTCGGGCACGCCGATGCTGACATTCTGCATCATGCCCTGGTCCTCGTGGTCGAGGATGTGGCAGTGCAGCACATACTCACCGATGAAGCGCTCGTAGCGGGTACGGACGGTCACCTTGTAGACGCCCTTCGGCGGCTGGTCGGTGGTGAGCGCGCTGCTGTTGTCGCTCTTCACCCAGATGGTGTCCTTCCAAACCCCCTTCATGCCGGCATAGTCGGGATCGCCCGAGCCGGGCTCGCTGACGTCGCGGCCGTCCGGACCGATGATCGAGATGATCTCGAACGGGTTGACGTGGATGTGGAAGGGATGGCTGACGAAGTAGGAGGCCAGTTCCCACTGCTGGGCGGTGCCCAGAACCACCGGCCGGTTGACCACGCTCGGCTGGTAGGCGGCGGCGCCCTTCGGACCATAGGTGCCGTCGGGATTCTCGACCACCTGGAAGCTGTTGGCAACCTGGAACAGCGGGTTGGTGCGCTTGCCCCCTTCCGGCGGCAGGTTGATGAAGAAGGTCAGCTCCTGCTTGGGCTGATTCATCACCTCATGCTCGGTGATCGGCCGGTGGGCGGTGAACTTGGCGAAGCGCGGGCAATAGGGAGTGTCGACCATCGTCTTGGCCATGCAGCGGGCGGTCAGCCCGTCGATGACCTCCTTGGCGACCGATGGCGCGTACTTCGTCGCGTTGACCGACAGTTGGCGGATGGTTTCCTTCACCGGGTCCTTGACCACGCGGTCGCCCTTCACCCGGACGAAGCCGAGCACGCCGGTGGAGGTGGCGGTCTGGTCCGGACTGGCGTTGGCAGCCGCCGGCTTGTTGACGACGCAATAGATGCCGGGTTCGGGGAAGTTGACCAGCAGGTCGTCACGATAGCCCGGCTGCATCGGCACGCTGGTGCGCACCTGCCCCTCTGCCATGGTCAGGCCGTCGGAGGCCGCCAGGATGTAGGGCACCGGCTGTCCGGTGCAGCGTTCCTTGGCGAAGCGATCCTGGTCGGCGGCCGACAGGGTCTTTTCGGCCTGGAAGAAGCCGGTGGGATCCAGCTTGCGGAACTCCACCGTGATGGGGGAGCGGACGCCGCCATGGATCAGGCGCCAGCGCTCGGCCTGCCCGGTCTTGGCGTTGGCGAACATCGGGCGCACGCGGCCGTTGACGGTGGTGAAGCGCCCGGACTGTTCCCAGGTGCCCGGCCCGAACTGCTGGTAGGACACGACCTCGCCCACCTCGCCCGGCGCGCAGCTCCAGTCGATCGAGCCGTCGGACTTGGTCTTCAACTGGCCGTCCTTGGTGCAGGCGTAGGGGATCTGCTCGAACAGCAGGACCCGCTCGGTCATCGCCACGCCCTTGGGGCTCTTCAACAGGGTGTCGAGGTCGCCATTCGCCTCCGGGGTCGGCGGGCGGTCGCCGCGGATGATCAGCGCGCCGGCCATGCCGCTGCCGACCTGCAGAGCGGTCGAGCCGTGGCGGTGCGGGTGGTACCAGAAGGTGCCGGCCGGATGATCGGCCGGGATGTTGTATTCATATTCGAAATCGACGCCGGGATTGATCGACACCAGCACATTGTCGCTGTTGCCGGTCGGGCTGACCCAGACACCGTGGCTGTGCAGGTTGGTGCCGTTGAAGCAGTGCGGCGTGTTGATGTCCGCCGCAGCCTGATTGGCGCAGTTCGGATCGTCCGGCAGCTGGTTGTGCAGCTTGATGCGGACGGTGTCGCCCGGCGTCGCTTCGATGGTCGGCGCGACATAGGGATGGGCGGGATCGACGTTGGTGCCGCGATAGCTGCGCAGCCGCACCGCGTCCGGACGGCCCTGGGCCGGGTTGCGGATGTAGCCGTCGGTGAAGGAGACGAACAGGTCGTAATTGCGCGACTGGCCGGCGTGCGGACGCGCGGTCGCCTGCGGCTGGCGCATCAGCAGCGAACCGACGCGGGGCGATTCGGAATTGGTCAGCACCGGCGGATTGCCGACCGCCTCGCCGGCCGTATCTGGATTGTCCTTCGCCGCCGCCGCGGTTGCCGCCATGGCGGACGGCGCCGCACCCAGCGCGAGGGGCAGCAGCAGGCCGATCAAATATGCATGCCTCATGAATTACTCCCTCTGAAAAGCCTTATGGGAGCCGATATGATTCCTGATAATTGATCTTTTCAACATATATACACGTTATCTCGCATGGGCCGATCCGCCGATGCGGGGGCGTCGATCGGCGCGGCGGATGGAACGTTTGAAACGCCGTGAACCGTTTTCCGGGCGGCGTTCCATTGTTCCACTGCGCTACCGGCGCCGGGTGAAGGCGCCCTGCCCGCCCCGCCGTTCCAGGGCGGAGCCGAGATTGGGGAACGGATCGTCGGGATTGAAGGTCCAGGGATAGACGCCCTTCGGCCCCTCCGCCTCCGGCCGGGCGAGGATCGCGGCGACCGCCTGCGGGTCAGGCGGCGTGCGCTCGCGGATGGCGCCGGGGACGCTGTCGTCGTCGAGAGCGGCGGGCGCGTCGGCTTCCGGGGCGTCTTGGGGGGCGGTTTGGGGTTGGGGGACCAGAGAGTGGGCCGGGGGAGCGGCGGCGTCCTTGCCGTCCCGACTGTCGAGGGCATCGGCCTCCCTGAACAGGCCGAGCCGCTCGGCCAGCCAGCGCACGGTGGAGGGATCGCCGGCTGAGACCAGCCGCTCGATCTGCTCCGTCACCAGGGCGCGCAGCGAGGCGAGCCGAAGGTCCGATTCGCGGTTCAGCGCCTGCCTCTCCCACCAGACGCGATGCCGGAAGGCCTGCGAGCCGTAATAGGCCCGCCACAGCGTGGTGCGGCTGCAGCCCATGGCACGGGCCACCTGCTGGAACGAAGCCCCGCGCGCCAGCATGCCGGCGGCCATGATCCACTGTTCCTCATGAAAGCGCGAACCGGGGACGAGCGAGCCTTCGGGCGGCACCGGCGGCTCCTCGGCCCAGAGCGGGAAGCTGTCGGCGGGGCGGCTGGTGGGGGGCAAGCAATCGGGCATATCCGGGATCGGGTGGGTAGGCGCTCCTATTTCAACAAGACATAAAAGAACTTCTGAGGATAGAAATCATATTGTGGACAAGCCGATAAACTCTGAGTCGGACGAGTTCCAGATCAAAGGCATACTGCAATGCTACACACTGATTTGAGGGGATGCCAAATCCCGATCCTGCAAACACCTCCGCCCTTGGGCTCATTGCCGATCTGATGCGAAAGGGGAACGCTTGGCCGGATCGTCCGCATTGGGATTAAAATGCGGAAAGCCATTGAAAGTCATACGCTTAGAGCAGCGTAGTGCGGGTTTTTCCGCCAATGGCCCAGGGCGCGGCAACCTCGGACTTCTGCCAAGCGCGGGTGCACCTTGCGGGTTGATGCGGATAAAATCTTATTTCCGTCGATTATAACAGGCCGTTACCAGCCATGCACGGAATTTGGAAGGACAGGCTCAAGCTCGTTCCGTTTCCGCTCGTCCATGCCAGCTCCGCGTCGACCTGCTGAGCAAGCATCTCGATCAAGCGAATACCCGAGTTCCGTGTCCGCTGCGCTGGAAGGCCAACCCCGTCGTCTGCCAATCTCATGTGAATTTTCTCGGGCCAAGACGTGTCCAATTCCAGCATAATTTCTCCAATTCCCTTTGGAAATGCATGCTTTGTGCTGTTCGTGATGAACTCATTGGCGATTAGCCCTAGCGAAACAGCAGTTTTATGATCTACATATACCTCAGAGATACAAAATTGAATCGTTATCATTCCTCCAACCCCATGAATGTTAACTGCATTTGTACAGAGGTCCCGTAAATACCCACCCAAGTCCACTGTGGAAACTTGATTGGCTTCATAGAGACGCGCATGAACGAGACGAAGCGCTTCAATCCGCCCGTGCATTTCATCAATGATCCGAAAGGTCTCTTCGCTCTTTGCCTGACTACCTTCAAGAACAAGAAGGCTGGATATGGATTGAAGATCATTCTTTACGCGATGCTGAAGTTCACGCATCGACATTATTCGATGCTCTTCTGCCCGCTTTAGAAGAGAATTGGTGCTTCGCATTGTATTGTAAACATTTGAGAGTTCCTCAAAATCATTTGGCGGCGGCGGCGGCAGTCCCTCTCCCGGCGTTCGCATGGCTTCCGCCACCTGAACCAATTCGGTAATCGACCGGGAAAGGCGACGAGCGTAACGCAACACCAGCAGCGAGGCACCGCCGAGCGCCAGAGCGCTGGCAATGATCGCAACCCACATCGAATGGCGCCGTGGCACATCGAACAGGGAATCCGGTGCAGCGAACGCTACAGCCCAGTCCGCGATCGTGGAGCGTGAAAAAACAAGTGACAGCGGCTCCCCTTCCAAGGCCGGTCCGTTCGCATGTCCGGAAGACGCCGTTACGATGGCTTCCTGCACCCACTCAGGGGCCGGCTTTCCGACTGACTCCGTGGCTGCGCGTGTGCGGGCGACGACGACACCGTTCTGATCGATGATCCCAGCAACCCAGCCATCGGGTATCATCTGATTTTGCAGGAGAGTTTCCCATTTCGACGCGGTGACCACAGCAACGAGAGCGTAACGCTTGCCGTCTCTTGCTTGAGCCGGGACAAGAACCGCAGCGACATGTGCACCCGCAATTGGCCCGTATAACAGACGAGATATCTGCGGTCGGCCTGTATCAATGGCCCTGGTAATCTCCGAAGTGATATCAGCTGCCTTTACCGATGTTCCGTACGGAAATGCAGTACTGAAAACCACGCTTCCATCGGCGTTTCGAAGTGTTACATGGGACCAATAGGGGTGTTTATCTTTGATTGCCTGAGCAATTTGGTAAAGCCGCTCCGGATCTCCATCGACCGCCATCGCTGCTGCAAGCCCCTCCAACGCAGACGTGGTGATGAGCAACTGCTGATCGAGAGCCGTGGCGATGGCTTTCACGGTTAGAGACATCTCCGCTTCGGCGAACTTCCGCTGAGCGTTCATGCTCCAGACCACCAGACCCACAGCAATCAGAGCCATCGCGGCCAACGCGGTAACCACGATGCGGAGAAGGTAGCGGCCGATATTGTGTCGGGCTGATTTGGTCGGGAAAAATCCTGTTAAGTCCGTGTCAACCAAGGTCCGGACCTCCGTTATATGACTTTGAGAGGTAGCGCAGGAATTCTCGACTGCACAGCCCTTCACATATTAATATTTCCAGAAATAAAATTAGGTAAATAACGCATTACGCCGCAGTCAGCTTCCGAGATTGGCTTTTATAACCTTCCACCAATACGGGCGCTGAATATCGCTGAATTTCCTCAAGGTCGCAGTTCCGGCGATGCAACCCAATTGGCCGGAACGGTTGTTCAGCCAAATATTTAGTTTGCAATGGAAGGTTTTTCAGGAAAAAAGAATCTCAACCAATCCGTCCGTCATCGGCACGCCATCGACCACCCGGGTTTGCTCACCGCCCCAACTCCCGCATAGCCCCGTCCAGCCCCTCCAGCGTCAGCGGGAACATGCGGCCTCCCATCAGGCGCTGGAGCAGGCGGGTGCTTTCCGTGTAGTCCCAGTATTGCGGCGGAGTCGGGTTCAGCCAGACCGCCTTGCCGTAGACCGACAGCAGGCGCTGCAGCCACACCTGACCGGCTTCCTCGTTCCAGTGCTCGACGCTGCCGCCGGGATAGACGATCTCGTAGGGGCTCATGGCGGCGTCGCCGACGAAGACCAGCTTGTAGTCGGCGGGATAAGTGTGCAGCACGTCCCAGGTGGACAGGCGCTCGGTGTGGCGGCGGGCGTTGTCGCGCCAGACGCCCTCGTAGACGCAGTTGTGGAAGTAGAAGTGCTCCAGGTGCTTGAATTCGCTGCGCGCGGCGGAGAACAGCTCCTCCACGAGGCGGATGTGGTCGTCCATCGAGCCGCCGATGTCGAGGAACAGCAGCACCTTGATCGTGTTGTGCCGCTCCGGAACCATCTTCAGGTCGAGCCAGCCGGCGTTGTTGGCGGTGGCGCGGATGGTGCCGGGCAGGTCCAGTTCGCTGGCCGCTCCGCTGCGGGCGAACTTGCGCAGGCGGCGCAGGGCCACCTTGATGTTGCGGGTGCCGATCTCCACCCGGTCGTCGAGGTTCTTGAACTCACGTCGGTCCCACACCTTGACGGCGCGGCGGTGGCGGCTCTCGTGCTGGCCGATGCGCACGCCCTCAGGATTGTAGCCGTAGGCGCCGAAAGGCGAGGTGCCGGCGGTGCCGATCCACTTCGATCCGCCCTGATGCCGGCCCTTCTGCTCGGCTAGGCGCTGGGCCAGCGTCTCCATCAGCTTCTGCCAGCCGCCGAGCGCCTCGACTTGCGCCTTCTCCTCGTCGGTCAGGAAGCGCTCGGCCAGCTTGCGCAGCCACTCCTCCGGCAGGTCGGTGACGGGGACCTCCTCGCCGGCTGGGGTGTCGTCGGTCAGGCCCTTGAAGGTGGCACCGAAGACGCGGTCGAAGCGGTCGAGGTTGCGTTCGTCCTTAACCAAGCATGCACGACTGAGATAATAGAAGTCCTCGACGCGGAAGGACGCGGTGCCCTGCTTCATGGCCTCCATGAGCGTCAGGTACTCCGTCAGCGAGACGGGGACGCCGGCCTTGCGCAGATCGAAGAAGAAAGACGTGAACATGGGCGCGGTCCTTCGAATCGGGGTTCCCCCGGGGCGGAGAATACTGCAATGCCCCAGCCGAGAGAACAGCATGAGCCTGCCAAACGCCTCCCTTTCCGGCGCTCCCCTCCTCGATTTCGCGCGCGCGCTGGATTTCGCCGCGCACAAGCACATCGACCAGCGCCGCAAGGGCGTGCGGGCGGAACCCTACGTCAACCACCTGTCGGAAGTGGCCCTGCTGGTGGCGCAGGCGACGGAGGGCAAGGACCATGTCGTGGTGATCGCGGCGCTGCTGCACGACACGCTGGAGGACACCGACGCCAGCTATGAGGAGATCGAGGAGCTGTTCGGCGTCGAGGTGGTGCAGGTCGTCGCCGAGACCACCGACGACAAGCGGATGTCGAAGGCCGAGCGCAAGCAGCACCAGATCGACGCCGCTCCCCATGCCTCGACGCGGGCGAAGCTGGTGAAGCTGGCCGACAAGGTGTCGAACCTGCGCTCCATGGCGCACAGCCCGCCCGCCGACTGGCCGCTGTCGCGCAAGGTCGAGTATTTCGAATGGGCCTATGCGGTGGTCGCGGGCCTGCGTGGCGTCGATGCCCGGCTGGAGGCTCTGTTCGACCGCGCCTATCACGACGGGCTGGCGGAACTGCGCGGCCAAGCAGCGTGAGGGACGGCTTGAGGAAATGAGGGGGTAGGACGGATCGGAGGGAGCGGAATCGGGGCCGGATTGATTTCGCGCAATGCGGCTTCATGACGGAAGTCTTATGGAGAAGGGAATGCCGCCCGTGCCGCTGACGGCCGAGGAAACACGCGCCGAGGAAACTCGCAATGTCCCTTCCGCAAGAAGACTCCACCCTCACCCGTCGCCCCGCCCCCGCGGCCAAACCGGCCGCCTCCTCCCACGCCGAGCCGCATGAGGAACCGGGACGCCATTGGTTCGTCAACCGGCCGAAGGTTTATGCCTCCGACGTGAAGGGCCGGTTCCGGCAGATCAAATGGGCAGCGCTGATCGTCCTGCTGGCGATCTACTACGTCACGCCGTGGATCCGCTGGGAACGCGGGCCGGGAATTCCGGATCAGGCGGTGCTGATCGACATGGTCGGGCGCCGCGCCTACTTCCTGTGGATCGAGATCTGGCCGCAGGAGGTCTATTACCTGACCGGCCTGCTGATCCTGGGCGCCTTCGGCATCTTCTTCGCCACCACGCTGGCCGGGCGCATCTGGTGCGGCTATGCCTGCCCGCAGACGGTGTGGACCGACCTGTTCATGTGGGTGGAGCGCAAGATCGAAGGGCCGCGCACCGCCCGCATCCGCCTGGACAAGGCGCCGATGAACGGGGCAAAGCTGGCGCGCAAGACGGCCAAGCATGCGGCGTGGGTCGGCATTTCGCTGCTGACCGGCGGGGCGTGGGTGTTCTACTTCAACGACGCGCCGACGCTGATGAGCGACCTGCTGCACGGCAACATCACCAGCGGCGTCGCCACCTTCATCGCGCTGTTCACCTTCACCACCTATTTCTTCGCCGGCTGGGCGCGCGAGCAGATCTGCATCTATGTCTGCCCGTGGCGCAGCTTCCAGTCGGCGATGGTCGACGAGGACACCTTCCTGGTCACCTATGAGGACTGGCGCGGCGAAGGCCGCGGGCCGCTGCGCAAGTCGCAGAGCTGGGAGGAACGTCAGGCGGCGGGGCTGGGCGACTGCATCGACTGCAAGCAGTGCGTCCATGTCTGCCCGACCGGCACCGACATCCGCGAAGGCCAGCAGATCTCCTGCATCGGCTGCGGCCTGTGCGTCGATGCCTGCAACGACGTGATGCGGCAGATCGGCCGGCCGATCGACCTCGTGCGCTTCGACACCCAGTCGAACCAGATCGCCAAGATCGACGGCAAGCCGGAGCGGGTGAAGCTGGTCCGTCCGCGCACGGTGATCTACTCGCTGATCATGCTGGTGGTGCTGTGTGCCATGGGCATCGCGCTGATGCTGCGGCCGACGCTGGACGTCAGCGTGCTGCGCGACCGGGCGCCGCTGTTCGTGACGCTGTCCGACGGGTCGGTGCAGAACGCCTACACCATCAAGGTGCTGAACAAGACGCACATCGCCCGCAGCTATCTCGTGACCTTCGACGGGTTGCGCGACGCGCATCTGTCGGTGGCCGGCGATGAAGCTGCCGGCAGCGGCGGCAGCCTGACGCTGAAGGCCGATGCCGACACGGTGGCGACCTACCGGGTGTTCGTGAAGGTGCCGGCGTCGGCGGTGAAGTCGGGCTCGACCGACGTGGCGGTGGTCGCCAAGGACCAGACGAGCGGCGAAGTCGGCAAGCACGCCAGCGTGTTCATGGCGCCTTGAGCGTCGGTTTCCGGGGCTTATCCCCTCTCCCCCCCGGGGAGAGGGTCAGGGTGAGGGGGGTGCACGGCGGGACTTCTACAAAAGTTCTGCATGTGCGTCCCCCTCACCCAGCCCTCTCCCCGGGGGGGAGAGGGTATCCGAGGCGGGAGAGGGCGTGTTTTACGCCCCCGTCACCTTGGTCCTTGTCCGCTTCACCGTCGCCGGGGGCGGGGCGTCGCCGGTGGGGTCGTCCAGGGCGCTCAGCAGGCGTTCCTTGATCTTCGCCAGCTTGCCCTCATGCGTCACCTTCAGGCCGAAGACGTCCTTCACATAGAAGACGTCGATCGCCTTTTCGCCGAAGGTGGAGACCTTGGCCGAGCTGATCTGCAGGGTCAGGTTCGACAGGGCGCGGGTCAGGTCGTAGAGCAGGCCGGGACGGTCGCGGCCATTCACCTCGATCACCGTGTGGGTGGTGGAGGCGTTGTTGTCGATCAGCACGCGCGGCGGCACATGGAAGACGCGCGTGCGGCTGGCTTGGGTGGTGCGGCGGGTCGACAGGTCGTTCAGCGGCTTCAGCTGGCCCGACAGCACCTTCTCGATCATCACCGACAGCCGGGCGAGCTTGTCGCCGCTCTCGAACGCACCGCCGGCGGCGGCGTCCTGGACCGAGAAGACGTCGAGCGCCATGCCGTTGGTCATGGTGAAGATGCGGGCGTCGACGATGTCGGCCCCGCAGGCGGCCAGCGCCCCGGCAAGGCGGGAGAACAAGCCGCTGTGATCGGTGGCGTAGATCGTCACCTCCGTCACCGCCCGGCCGCGGTCGACGCGGGTCTCCACCGTCAGCGGGCGCTGCTCCCGCTCCGCCTCGCGGACGAGGCGGGCCTGATGGGCCAGGGTGTCGGTGTCGAAGGCCAGCCAGTAGCCGGGATAGCCGAGGCTCTTGTGGCGTTCGAACGCCTCGTCGTCGAAGTCGGTCAGTTCGGCGCGGAGCGCAGCCTGGGCCGACTGGATGCGCCGGCCGCGGCCCTCGACGGTCATGCCGCCGGACATCAGTTCTTCGGAGCGGTTGTAGAGTTCGCGGAGAAGCGTGGCCTTCCAGTTGTTCCAGCGCTGCGGACCAACGGCGCGGATGTCGGCAACGGTCAGCACCAGCAGCAGGCGCAGGCGTTCCGGCGACTGGACCAGCGCCACGAAATCGCGGACGGTCTTGTCATCCTCCAGATCGCGCTTGAAGGCGGTGTGCGACATGGCGAGGTGCCAGCGCACCAGCCACGCCACGGTTTCCGTTTCCTCCGCTGTCAGGCCGAGACGCGGGCAGAGCTTTTCCGCCACGCGGGCGCCCAGCACCGAATGGTCGCCGCCGCGGCCCTTGGCGATGTCGTGCAGCAGGACGGCGACGTAGAGCGCGCGCTTCGAGACGACCTTGTGGATCACCTCGGTGGACAGCGGCAGCTCGTCGGCATGCTCGTGCGAGGCAATCTTGTGCAGGATGCCGAGAGCGAACAGCGTGTGCTCGTCCACCGTGTAGACATGGTACATGTCATACTGCATCTGCGCGACGACCCGGCCGAAGTCGGGGATGAAGCGGGCCATCACGCCGGCCTCGTTCATGCGGCGCAGCGTGATCTCCGGATCCTTGGGACCGGTCAGGATGTCGAGGAAGAGGCGGTTGGCCTCCGGATCGTTGCGCAGCTTCGGGCCGATGGCGGTCAGCGAGCGGGTGATGGAGCGCAGCGCCGCCGGGTGGATGTCGATGTCGTTCATCTGCGCGGTGTGGAACAGGCGGATCATGTCGATCGGCTGTTCCTTGAACTGCTTGTCGCTGCGGGCGTTCAGCCGTTCGCCGTCGACGATGAAGCCGTCCACGTCCTTGCGCCGGGCGACGGAGGCCAGACGCAGCAGGTTGAACTTGGGCGGGCGCTTCGATTCGGCTTCCAGCGCGGCGCAGAAGATGCGCGTCAGGTCGCCGACATCCTTGGCGACCAGGAAGTAATGCTTCATGAAGCGTTCGACGCCCTTGGTGCCGGCATGGTCGGTGTAGCCCATGGCGGCGCCGATGCTGGTCTGGACGTCGAAGGTCAGGCGGTCTTCCAGCCGGCCGGTCAGGTAATGCAGGTGGCAGCGCGCGGTCCACAGGAAGTTCTGCGCCTTGGCGAAGCGCTGCGCCTCCTCCGGCGTCAGCACCTTCTTGCCGACAAGCTCGTCGACGCCCTCGACGCGGTAGAGATACTTGGCGATCCAGAACAGGGTCTGGAGATCGCGCAAGCCGCCCTTGCCGTCCTTCAGGTTGGGTTCCAGCACATAGCGGCTGTCGCCCATCTTCTGGTGGCGGGCGTCGCGCTCCGCCAGCTTGGCCTCGACGAATTCGGGGCCGGTTCCGGCGACCACCTCCTTGTCGTAGCGCTTGCGCAGCTCGGCGAACAGCTTGCCCGGACCCCAGAGATAGCGCGATTCGAGGATCGCGGTGCGGATGGTGACGTCGGCCTTGGACTGGCGGATGCAGTCGTCGACGCTGCGCACGGCATGGCCGACCTTCAGCCCGAGATCCCACAGGATGTAGAGCATGTATTCGACCACCTGCTCCACCCGCGGCGTGCGCTTGTAGGGCAGCAGGAACAGAAGGTCGATGTCGGAAAACGGCGCCAGCTCGCCGCGGCCATAGCCGCCGGTGGCCGCCACGTCGAACACCTCGCCGGAGGTCGGGTTGGCGGTGGGGAAGATGAAGCGGACGGTGAAGTCGGCCAGCGTGCCGACCAGCCGGTCGGCGAGATAGCAGTTTTCCCGCACGCACTGCTCGCCCGATCCGCCGGCGTCGAAACGTTGCCGCACCTCCGCCCGGCCGTCGGCCAGTGCCTTGCGCAGGCAGGCGATCAGCGCCGGGCGCAGCTTGTCGCCGGTGCCGTGTTCTGCGACCAGATCCTCCAGCTCCCCCGCCAGCTTGCGGCGGGAGATGATGGCGCGCTTGTTCGGGATAGCGGGCGCGGGCGATTCTGGCGGGGTCGGCGCCTTGGAGCGGGACAGCATCGGTCGGAAAGAACCTCGGCTTCTGGGGCGGCTTCTGGGGCGGCTTCAACAGCGGCGTTCAGGCAATCCGGACCAGCCGCAACGGTCGCACTATAGCGGTAAAGCCTTCAGGTAGCACGCCCGCACTGGAAAACCAGTGCGCCGGGCGGTGCTTGTGCCTGCGGTTGTGACGGCCGTCACAGCGGTACCCGTGTTGCGGGGCCAGACTGGTCCCATACGGAGCGTATTGCGGGAGATGGGCCATGACCGGCCGGACGATCACGAAACGCGCGGCGGGAGAGCCTACCTTGAAGGGGCGGCGGGAGCTGGCGGCGCTGAACGACGCGCTGACGCTGGCCGAACGCGGGCTGGGCCGGCAGACCACGGCGGCGCTGATGGCGCGGCTGCTGCGGGTTGCGGCAATGTTCCCGCGGTCGGTGGACGACACGCTGATGTGGCAGGTGACCGACCTCGTCACCGGCGATGACGTGTCGGACACGGTGAAGCTGTCGCTGATCCGGATGGGATGGGCGTCGATCGTCCAGGCGCAGTACCGGGTGCACGGGCTGCGGATGGTGGAGCGGCGCGGGGTGGAGCGGGCGCAGGCGGCGTGAGGGGTGTCCCTCTCCCGCCCCGGGAGAGGGAAGGGGCCCATGCGCAGCATGGGAAGGGTGAGGGGTAGCGCAAGGAACCATGCGGTTCGGGATTCTCGGAGTCCCCCTCACCCTCCCCGCCTTCGGCGGGTCCCCTCCCTCTCCCGGGGCGGGAGAGGGCTTTGCCGGCCCGCAGAACCCAACCTCACCCCTCCCGCACGCTCACATGCACGTTCACCCCGCCCTCGCGCTCCAGCAGCGCGGCGGCTTGCGCCTCCTCGTCCGGCGTGTCGATGCGCACCCACAGGATGACGCCGCCGGCTTCCAGCGCACGGGTGAACTCGTCGGGTTTGGGGTGGCTGGTCAGTTCGTCCAGATAGTCCTTGATGGCGGCACCGCCGACGCCGGCCGCGACGAGAGCCGCCAGCGCCGCCTCGATCGGGCCGCCGACGATGGCGATCAGACCGGCGGTGGTCAGGGGAAAGGCGTATTTCAGCTCGCCCACCAGACCGGTCAGCGCCTCGTCCCGCGGTTTGCCCTTCGGATCGGCGGCGTCCAGCGAGGCGTGGCTGGCCAGGACCGACAGGTCGGCCCGGTCGAAGCCGGCCGCCAGCAGCGCCTCCACCGCACGGTCGAAACCGGCGCGGGTGGAGAAGAGGGCAACGACCTCCCGCACCTCGGCGGGTACGGTTTCCTCGGTCATTTGCGTCATGATGGTCGTCTCCCTATTTTTCAGCTTGCCCCATTGTAGCGACCGGCGGTGCGCGCCCGTCAACCGCAACAGGGACGGACCCCGAGTCGTTCGTGCGCGTCTGATTGTCCCATGCTCGGCCAAGCGGCCTATCCCGCGGCCGCATATCCCGTGATAGGGTGCGCGCCTGATAAAACACCCACCCAAGGCCCCGTGGTTCCCGTGTCCGACACCGCAGAAATCGTCATTCCGCCCGACGCCACGCCGATGATGGCGCAGTATCTGGAGATCAAGCAGGCGCATCCCGATTGCCTGCTGTTCTACCGGATGGGCGACTTCTACGAGATGTTCTTCGAGGATGCGGTGAATGCCGCGGCGGCGCTGGACATCGCGTTGACCAAGCGCGGCCAGCATCTGGGCGAAGACATCCCGATGTGCGGCGTGCCGGTGCACAGCCACGAGAATTACCTGCAGCGCCTGATCCGCCAGGGCTTCCGCGTCGCCATCTGCGAACAGATGGAAGACCCGGCGGAGGCGAAGAAGCGCGGGTCGAAATCGGTGGTGAAGCGCGGCGTCATCCGCATCGTCACCCCCGGCACTTTGACCGAGGACAGCCTGCTCGACGCCCGCTCCTCCAACTGGCTGGCGGCGGTGGCGGAGACGGCGGGCGGGCTGGGGCTGGCCTGGCTGGAGATGTCGACCGGCGAGCTGGTGGTGCAGCCGGTGGAGCGGACGGGACTCGGGGCTGCACTGGGGCGGCTCGATCCGCAGGAAGTGCTGATTTCGGAGAAGCTGAGCCAGACGCCGGAGCTGTTCGAGCTTTGGGGGGAATGGAAGTCGCGGCTGACCGTGCAGCCCAACCCGCGATTCGACAGCGAGAACGGCAAACAGCGCCTGCTGAGCCAGTATGGAGTCGGCACGCTCGACGCCTTCGGCACTTTCAGCCGGGCGGAGGTCGCGGCGGCCGGCGCGCTGGTGGGGTATGTCGAGCTGACGCAGAAGGGGCGCGTGCCCCGGCTGTCGCCGCCGCGCCGGCTGGGGCCGGGCGCGGTGATGGAGATCGACGCCTCCACCGCCCGCAATCTTGAACTGACGCGGACGCTGAGCGGGGAGCGGCGCGGCAGCCTGCTCGCCACCATCGACCGCACGGTGACCGGGGCCGGCGCCCGGCTGCTCTGCGCCCATCTGGCGGCGCCGCTGACCGATCCGGCCGCCATCGGCCGCCGGCTGGACATGGTGGAGTTTGCGCTGGCCGAGGATCGGCTGCGCGTGGAGCTGCGCGGCGCCTTGCGGAGCTGCCCGGATCTGGAACGGGCGCTGTCGCGGCTGACGCTGGGGCGCGGGGGTCCGCGCGATCTGGCGGCAATCCGCGACGGGCTGCGGCAGGCCGGGCTGATCCGCGAGCTGCTGGCAGGATCCATGCCGCTGCCGGACGGTCTGGCGGCGCTCGACAAGCGGCTGGGCGCGCATTCGGAACTGGTCGACCAGTTGAGCCAAGCGCTGGCGCCGGAATTGCCGCTGCTGGCGCGTGACGGCGGCTTCATCGCGCGCGACTACAGCTATGCGCTGGACGAGCTGGTGACGCTGCGCGACGAGAGCCGGCGGCTGATCGCGGGGTTGCAGACGAAATACGCCGAGATCGCCGGGGTGCCGTCGCTGAAGGTCAAGCACAACAACGTGCTGGGCTATCACATCGAGGTCACCGCCGCCCATGCCGACAAGCTGATGTCGGACCGGGCCCGCGAGGTCTTCATGCACCGGCAGACCATGGCAAACGCGGTGCGATTCGGCACGGTGGAGCTGTCGGATCTGGAACGGCGGATCTCGGAAGCCGCCGACCGGGCGCTGGCGGTGGAGCTGGAGCTGTTCGGCGGGCTGGTGGAGGCGGTCGCGGCGAAGGCCGATGCCATCGCCCAGGCGGCCCATGCGCTGGCGGCGCTGGACGTCGCGACATCGCTAGCGGAACTGGCGGAGGAGCGGCGCTACAGCCGGCCGCTGGTGGACGACAGCCTGGGCTTCACCATCAAGGGCGGACGGCATCCGGTGGTGGAGGCGGTGCTCGACGCCGCCCATGGCGGGCCGTTCGTGGCAAACGACTGCGACCTTGCGCCGGAAAACCGGCTTTGGCTGCTGACCGGTCCGAACATGGCCGGTAAGTCGACCTTCCTGCGGCAGAACGCGCTGATCGCGGTGCTGGCGCAGATGGGCAGCTTCGTGCCGGCGGAACAGGCGCATATCGGGGTGGTGGACAGGCTCTACAGCCGCGTCGGCGCTGCCGACGATCTGGCGCGCGGGCGCTCCACCTTCATGGTCGAGATGGTGGAGACGGCGGCGATCCTGAACCAGTCGGGCTCCCGCGCGCTGGTGATTTTGGACGAGATCGGACGCGGCACGGCGACCTTCGACGGGCTGTCGATCGCCTGGGCCTGCGTCGAACATCTGCACGACGTGAACCGCTGCCGGGCGCTGTTCGCCACGCACTATCATGAACTGACGATGCTGGCGGCGAAGCTGCCGGCGCTGTCCTGCCACACCATGCGCATCAAGGAATGGCAGGGCGACGTGGTGTTCCTGCACGAGGTGACGGCGGGGGCGGCGGATCGCAGTTACGGCATCCACGTCGCCAAGCTGGCCGGCCTGCCGCCGGCGGTGGTCGGGCGGGCCGACGAAGTGCTGAAGCTGTTGGAGTCGGGCGACCAGAACGCGACGATCCACCGGCTGGCGGAGGATCTGCCGCTGTTCAGCGCGGCGCTGAAGCGGCCGACGGCGAAGGCGAAGGTGGAGGTGGAGGTGGCGCCGGCCGGGCCTTCGGTCGTCGAAGAGGCGCTTGCCGGGATCGATCCGGACAGTTTGACGCCCCGGCAGGCGCTGGAGGAGCTGTATCGGTTGCGGGGGATGCTGCGCTGATTCCTCGTAGATCCCTTCTCCCCCCTGGGGAGAAGGTTAGGATGAGGGGGTTCGGCACAGCCGAAGAGATCCTCGACGTGCATCCCCCTCACCCCGACCCTCTCCCCGGGGGGGAGAGGGGGGAATTCCTTACTGCCCCTGCACCAGCTCCCCATGGCGCTCGCAGCCGGCTTCGGCCAGTTCCACGAAGCGCTCGGTCACCTGATCCGGCTGCGTCACCTTGGTCGGGTCCTCGCCCGGAAACGCCTGGGTGCGCAGCTTGCTCGCCACCACGCCGGGGTCGATCAGGTTGACGCGCAGGGTCGAGCCGGCGACCTCCATCGCGTAGGTCTTCACGATCATCTCCAGCGCCGCCTTGCTGGCGCCGTAGGGCATCCAGTAATGGTGCGGCGCCTTGGCGGCGGCCGAGGTGACGAAGATGGCGCGGCCGGTGCCGGACGCGCGCAGCAGCGGGTCCATCGAACGGATCAGGCGGAAATTCGCCGTCACGTTCAGGTCCATCACCCGCGCCCACAGCTTCGGATCATACTGGGCGACCGGGCCGAGCGCTTCCAGGGCACCGGCATTGCCGACGACGATGTCCAGCTTGCCGAAACGCTGGTAGAGCGCGTGGCCGAGCTGGTCGATCTTGTCGTAGTCGCGAAGATCCATCGGCACCAGGGTCGCCGACTGGCCGGAGATCTTCTGGATGGCGTCGTCGGTCTCCTCCAGCCCGCCGACGGTGCGGGCGACCAGGACCAGATGGGCGCCTTCGGCGGCGAAGCGCTTGGCGACGGCGGCGCCGATGCCGCGCGATGCACCGGTGACGAGGGCGATGCGGCCGGAGAGACGGGACATGGGGACGACTCGTTTCCTGGGTTTTGTTCGTTCACATATGAAAAACCCTCTCCTAGGACGGGAGAGGGTTCAAGGTCAGGCGCGGACGGGGACGTTCGCCTCCGCCGGCGGGCTTTCCAGCGCGTCGGTCAGCGGGATCGGATAGTCGCCGGTGAAGCAGGCGTCGCAATAGCCGAGATTGGCCGGGTCGCGCTTCTCCTCGCCCATCGCCCGGTACAGGCCGTCGAGCGAGATGAAGGCGAGGCTGTCGGCCTGGATGAACTCGCGCATCTGTTCCACCGTCATGCGGTGGGCCAGCAGCTTGCCCTGCTCCGGCGTGTCGATGCCGTAGAAGCAGGGGTGCGAGGTCGGCGGGCTGGAGATGCGCATGTGCACCTCGGCGGCACCGGCGGCGCGGACCATCTCGACGATCTTCTTCGAGGTGGTGCCGCGGACGATGCTGTCGTCCACCAGCACGACGCGCTTGCCCTCGATCATCGCGCGGTTGGCGTTGTGCTTCAGCTTCACGCCGAGATGGCGGATCTGGTCGGTCGGCTCGATGAAGGTGCGGCCGACATAATGGTTGCGGATGATGCCGAGGTCGAAGGGCACGCCGGCTTCCTGGGCATAGCCCAGCGCCGCAGGCACGCCGCTGTCGGGGACCGGCACGATCACGTCGGCGGGTACGCCGGCCTCGCGGGCCAGTTCACGGCCGATGCGCTGGCGGGCCTGATAGACGGAGGTGCCCTCCATCACGCTGTCGGGGCGGGCGAAGTAGATGTATTCGAAGATGCACAGGCGGCGCTGCTGCGGCTGGAACGGGCGCAGGCTGTGGACGCCGCTGCCGTCGATGACGATCATCTCGCCCGGCTCGACGTCGCGGACATATTCGGCGCCGACGATGTCGAAGGCGCAGGTCTCGCTCGCCAGCAGATGGGTGTCGCCCAGCTTGCCCAGCACCAGCGGACGGACGCCGAGAGCGTCACGTACGCCGATCACTTCCTTGGAGGTCAGCGCCACCAGGGAGAAGGCGCCCTCGACCTGCCGAACCGCCTCGATCAGGCGGTCGACCGGCGAGCCGCCGCGGGCGGTGGCCATCAGGTGGACGATGACCTCGGTGTCGGTGGAGGACTGGAACAGGCAGCCGCGGCGGACCAGTTGGCGGCGCAGCGCCTGGGCGTTGGTCAGGTTGCCGTTGTGGGCCAGCGCGAAGCCGCCGAACTCGAAATCGGCGTAGAGCGGCTGGACGTTGCGGATCGAGGTGTCGCCGGTGGTGGCGTAGCGCACATGGCCGATGGCGCTGCCGCCCTTCAGCTTGGCGATGATCGCCTCGGAGCTGAAATGGTCGCCGACAAGGCCCAGCGTGTGCTGGAGATGGAAGCGCCCGCCGTCGAAGCTGACGATGCCCGCCGCCTCCTGCCCGCGGTGCTGCAGGGCGTGCAGGCCCAGCGCCGTGATGGCGCCCGCCTGTGGGTTGCCGTAGATGCCGAACACGCCGCACTCTTCGCGCAGCTTGTCGTCGTCGAACGGATGCGTCGTCAGCATCACCAGAAGTCCTTCGTCCAAGAGGCGCCCTGGGGCGCGTCAGCACATGCAACGAAAAAACGGTCCACAAACGTCGATAGCGCCGAAACCGAGCGGTCAAGCTCAGCGGGCGTTGTTCTGCATCAGCCTTTCAAGGTCGGCGCGGTCGCGGTCCTTATAACCGGTATCGGGCGCCTGCGCACCCCCGGTCTTCGCGGGGCTGGGCACCGGTGTCGACAGGCGGTCGAGCGCCTGCTTGGCCTCCATCGCCTGACGCGCACGGTCGCGCGCCATGTCCATCTGGCCGAGCCCTTCCTTGCGCAGGTTCTCTGGCACGAAGGCATAGAGGGTCTCGGCGCCGGCGGCCAGGAAGGGACGGGTCTTCGCCTGCTGCAGCCACACCGGCTGTTCGGCCGGATTGGGCACCAGCCAGAGGAAGAACAGGTAGGCGATGGACACCAGGATGCCACCCTTCACCAGCCCGAAGGCGAAGCCCAGCGTGCGGTCCAGCGCCGACAGCGCGGACGCCTGGACCCCGCGCGACAGGCTGCGCCCCAGCAGCGACAGCACGATCAGCGCAACGATGAATACGCCCACCGCCGAGGCGGCGTAGGCCAGCATCTCGAAGCGGATGTAGATCTGCGCGTAGGGAAGGACATGGGGCAGCGCGTAGAGCGTGATGATCGCAGCGCCGGCCCAGGCGGCGACCGACACCACCTCGGCCACCAGCCCCCGGCTGAAGGCCAGAAGCGCGGCCAGAAGCACGACGGCGATGACGACGATGTCGACCGGATTGACGGGAAGATTGTCCATGTCCCTGTGCCGATTGCCTGTACCGATTGATGAGGTACCGATTGATGACGGGGGTGCGGTCAGATGTATTCGTCGTCGCGCCAGCGGCGCGTGTCGTTGTCGTCATGAGGGCGACACGAGGGCGGGCGGCCGGAGGAGCCCTGCGGCTGGAACAGCGGCATCAGCTCGCCCAATTGCTGGAGTTCGACCGTCTTGAGGCCGTTGTCGCCGCGGCTGCCCTTCTTGCCGGTGCGACGCGCCGGGAAGATGGCGGAGGAGAAGCCGAGCTTCGCCGCCTCCTTCAGGCGCGTGTCGCTCTGGCCGACGGCGCGGACCTCGCCCGACAGGCCGATCTCGCCGAACACCACGGCGTCGGCGGGCACCGGTTCCCCGGTCAGCGAAGACACCAGCGCGGCGGCGACGGCAAGGTCGGCGGCGGGTTCGGTGATGCGCAGGCCACCGGCGACGTTCAGATAGACGTCGTTGGCGCCGATCTGCACGCCGCAGCGCGCCTCCAGCACCGCCAGCACCATGGCGAGACGGGCCGAGTCCCAGCCGACCACCGCGCGGCGCGGCGTGCCGAGCGGCGACGGGGCGACCAGCGCCTGCACCTCCACCAGGACGGGGCGGGTGCCCTCCATCCCGGCGAAGACGGCGGCGCCGGACACGTCGCCGCGCCGTTCGGCCAGGAACAGGGCGGACGGGTTGGCGACCTCGCCCAGCCCGGCGTCGCCCATCTCGAACACGCCGATCTCGTCGGTCGGGCCGAAGCGGTTCTTCACCGCGCGCAGGATGCGGAACTGGTGGCCGCGCTCGCCTTCGAAATAAAGGACGGTGTCCACCATGTGCTCAAGCACGCGGGGACCGGCAATCATGCCTTCCTTGGTGACATGGCCGACCAGAAGCAGGACGACTCCGCGCCGCTTGGCGACGCGGATCAGCTCCTGCGCGCTGGCGCGGACCTGGGCGACGGTGCCGGGGGCGCTGTCCAGATTGTCCATATACATGGTCTGGATCGAATCGATGACGATCACCTCCGGACCCTTGGCGTCGTCGAGCGAGGCGACGATGTCGCGCACGCTGGTGGCCGACGCCAGATCGACGGGAGCGGTGGCGCAGCCAAGGCGCTGGGCGCGCAGGCGCACCTGATCGACCGCCTCCTCGCCCGAGACGTAGGCGCAGCGGTGGTCCTGCGACAGCCGGGCCATCGCCTGGAGCAGAAGGGTCGATTTGCCGATGCCGGGGTCGCCGCCGATCAGGATGGCCGAGCCGGGAACCAGCCCGCCGCCGCAGACGCGGTCGAACTCGGCGATGCCGGTCATGCGGCGCGGCGGCGCCTCGCTGGAGCCGTGCAGGCCGACGAAGTCGATGCGGCGGCCGCGGGCCGTACCCAGCCCCTTGGGCGCGCTGTCGGGCGCCGCCTCCTCGACGAGGCTGTTCCATTCGCCGCAGGCGTCGCACTTGCCTGCCCATTTCGGGAAGGAGGCGCCGCAGGCCTGACAGACATATCGGGTGGTGGGCTTCGCCAAAGGTCTGGTAGTCCGATGGGGATAGGGCCCGCCACATATAGCAAGCCGTTCCGCCGAATCCTACGTTTGCAGGGGTGGAATGCAGGAGCTTTTTTCGGACCGGTGCCGTGATAGCTTGTTGCGCTGTCTGCGGATGGGCGCAGCGGTTGAAGAGTGTCAGAGGAATTACGTGACGGATGAAGGTCTGATGGACAGGGAAGGACGGCGGATCGTGCTGCACGGTCCGGAAGGGTTCGAGGCGGTGCGGAAGGCCTGCCGGCTGGCGGCCGAGACGCTGGACTACATCGCGCCCTTCGTGGTGCCGGGGGTCAGCACCGGGCGGCTCGACAAGCTGATCGAGGAATTCCAGCGCGACCGCGGCGGCATTCCGGCGACGCTGGGCTATCAGGGCTATCCGGCCAGCAGCTGCATCTCGCCCAACCATGTCGTCAACCACGGCATCCCCAGCGACGACAAGAAGCTGGTCGATGGCGACATCGTCAACATCGACGTCACCGTGATCCTCGACGGCTGGTACGGCGACAGCAGCCGCATGTATTTCGTCGGCGAGAAGATCGGCGTGAAGGCGCGCAAGCTGGTCGACCTGACCTGGCGCTGCATGATGGCCGGCATCGCCCAGGCCAAGCCGGGCAATCATCTGGGCGACATCGGCCATGCCATCCAGACAATGGCGGAGGCGGCGCGCTGCTCCGTCGTGCGTGATTTCGGCGGGCACGGCATCGGACAGGTCTTCCACGGCGCCCCCCATGTCGACCATTTCGGCAAGCCCGGCACCGGCGTGGAGCTGCGCCCCGGCATGATCTTCACGGTGGAGCCGATGATCAACGCCGGCCGGCCCGAGGTGAAGATCCTGTCCGACGGCTGGACCACGGTCACCCGCGACCGCTCGCTGTCGGCGCAGTTCGAGCACCAGATCGGCATCACCGAAGATGGCTGCGAGATCTTCACGCTCTCCCCCGCCGGCTTCACCCAGCCTCCCTATGGAAACGCCGCATGAGCGACGAACAGAAGCCATGGGAGGTGCTGGGCAGCCGCGAACTGCTCGACGCCAGCCCATACCTGAAGGTGCGGGCGGAGACGGTGCGGCTGCCGGACGGGCGGACGGTGGAGAATTTCTATCAGCTGGATCAGCCCGACTTCGCCTTGATGTATGTCGAGACCGAGGACGGCAAGGTCGTGATGCTGCGCACCTACAAGCACGGGGCGCGGCGGGTCAGCCTGACCTTCCCGGCCGGCGCCATCGACCCTGGCGAGGAGCCGTTGGAGGCCGCCAGGCGCGAGCTGCTGGAGGAAACCGGCTATGCCGCCGACGATTGGACGGCGCTGGGCGGCTTCGTCGTGGGTGCGAACTCCAAGGGCAGCACCTGCCACATGTTCCACGCCAAGGGCGCCCGCAAGGTGGCCGAACCGGACCTGGGCGACCTGGAGGACATGAGGATCGAGTTGCACAGCGCGCGCGACCTGATTGACGCGGCGGCGCGCGGCGATTACGCGGTGCTGCCGGTGATCGCCATGCTGGGGGCGATGCTGATGCCGGAGCTGCGCGAAGGGCTGGGCATGGCGGCGCGGAGCGTACGATGACGAACGGCGCACTGACGGCCGAGCGGCTGATCGAACTGCTGGGGCTGCAGCCGCACCCCGAGGGCGGCTGTTACGTCGAGACCTATCGCGCGCCGGCGGATGGCGGGCGCGGGGCGGTGACGGCGATCTATTTCCTGCTGCGGGCGGGGGAGCGGTCGCACTGGCACACAGTGGATGCCGTGGAAATCTGGCTCTGGCATGGCGGGGCGCCGCTGGAGCTGTTGATCTACGAGGACGGCGGGACGGTCGAGCGCCGCCGGCTGGGGATGGACATCGCGGGCGGCGAACGGCCGCAGGCGGTGGTGCCGGTCGGGGCGTGGCAGGCGGCGCGGAGCCTCGCCGACGGGCCGGACGGCTGGTCGCTGGTGAGTTGCACCGTGGCGCCGGCCTTCGAGTTTGCCGGATTCAGGATGGCGCCGGACGGGTGGGAGCCTGGGGAGAACCTGTGAGGGGCGGCTGACCGCCCGCCCTCCCCCGGTGTTCGGACCACTACGGCATGCACACATTTCCAATCATTGCTAATCCTCTGGAATAAAAGGACATTCCCGTCATCCCCGCGAAGGCGGGGATCCAGAGTTTCCAGTGCAAAGGCTTGCCAAGTCTGGATTCCCGCCTTCGCGGGAATGACGGCCAAAGAAGTGATTTTACTCCAATACCTTACATGACGCTGAGATCTGTGCATCCCATAGGTTCGGACCGGGAGAGGGTTTGGCTCGCGGTTCAATGCTGCACGTCAGCCCTTCTCAAACGAATCCCTCATAGACCACCTCCGTCATCATCCCCGTCGTCATGTGCAGCAGGTTGTGGCAGTGCAGCGGCCAGCGGCCGGGGTTGTCGGCGTCGAAGGCGACGGTCACGCTGGCCATCATCGGCACCAGAACGGTGTCGCGCACCGCCCCCGTCACCGGCCGGCCGTCGATCGCCACCACCTGGAAATGGTGGCCGTGCAGGTGCATCGGATGCGCCATCATCGAGGCATTCTCGAAGGTCAACTCCACCCGCTGGCCCTGGCGGACCAGCAGCGGCCGGTGTTCGCCGAACGTCCTGCCGTCCAGGCTCCAGACATAGGGCATCATCGACCCGGTCAGCTGAATCCGCCGCGTCTGGTCGGCTGCCCGCGCCGCCAGCGGCGTCATCGCGACCAACTGCCGTTCCAGCGACAGGTCCAGCGCGTCGGTCTCCCCCTGCCCCGTCTCCGCGACCTTCTCCACCGCCGCGCCGGGGGTGGCGAGGATGATGCCGGTGCGCTGCACCGCCCCTTCGCGCAGAGCCAGGATCGGGAAGGCACCGCCGTCGGCCGGCAGGGTCAGGCGGATGTCGAGCCGCTGCCCCATCGACAGGCCGAAACGGCTGCCCGCCACCGGTTGCACCGGGTTGCCGTCGACGGCGATCACCTGCCCGCTCAGCCGCCCTAGGTCGAGATGGAAGGCGGTGGAGGTGGCGCCATTGATGACGCGCAGCCGCACCCGCCCGCCGCGCTCCACCCGCACCACCTGCGGATCGGCAAGGGTGCGGTCGTTGGCGAGATAGGCGTCGTAATCGATGTCGTTCAGGTCCATCGCCATGCCGCCGGACATGCCCATCATGTCATGGCCGTTGGGCTGTGGCGTGGACGCATGCCCCATGGCGCCGTGGTTCATCTGGCCATGATTCATGGCGCCGTGGTTCATGGCCCCCTGCCCCATGCCGGCGGCACCATGTCCGCCATGCGCCATCCCGCCGGACGCCCCGCCCAGAGACGCCAGAATCTCGGCCGGGTCGCGGAAGGTGAAGTCATGCAGCAGGATGACCACCTCCTGCTCGTCGGCGCGGAGATCCTCGTCGCTGCGGACCACCAGCGGGGCGGCCATCAGCCGTTGTTCCTGCATCCCGTGGTGGGAGTGCATCCAGTGGGTGCCGGTGCGCGGCGCGAAGTCGTAGCGAACCGTCAGGCCGTCGCGGATCGTCGGCCGGTTCACGTCGGCGACGCCGTCCTGGACATAGGGCGGGGTCTGGCCATGCCAGTGGATGATGGCGTCCTCCCCGGCCCTGTTCGTGAGATCCACCAGAAAGCGCCGGCCGGGATCGAGGGTCAGCCCATGCGTGCCGTCGGGCTGGCGGATGCCGAACATGCTGGCGGCCTTGCCGTTCACCTCCAGGGTGCGGCGCTCTACGGTCAGGCGGATGGCATCGCCGGCAGTCGTGCCGGGAACGGGAGCGGCTGCCAGGACGGAGCGGGAAAAGGACGGCAGCAGGGCGGCACAGCCGCCGGCCACCGCCGTGGACAGCAGACGGCGGCGGGAAAGCGCGAGAGCCATGACGGACTCCGGATGATCTGGGGAAATGGGACGGATGACGGCGCCGCTCAGGACCCGCGGCGCAAGACCATCAACCCAGCCGGGGTGGCGGCAGATCGGGCCGCAGGCCCAGCCCCTCGCGCAACGGCCCGGCGGCCCAGCCCAAGCGCGGCCCCGCCGACCCGAGAGGCGACGCCAGCTCGGCACCCGGCAGCCCGACCGGCACGGCGGCGCAGGTCATCCCGCCGCAGCAGGGCTGCACCGCATGGTGCGGTCGGCCCGGCGCCTGCCGGCCATGGTCGACCCTGTTCGCATGCATCGCGTGCGACGTGCCGTGCGATGCGACAGCAGCCGGTGAACCCGGCCGCTCGTGCGGGCACGCGGCGGTGGCGGCACCCGACCACAGCAGCAGGCCGAGCATCACGAGGACCATCGCCCCCGCGATACCACCCAGCCTCCGTATCCAGTCGGCGACGCGCATTGGCACCGCACCGCTCCCGCTTGTTGTCAGCCTTTTCAGATAGGCCCGAGGGCAGAGCCGGTCAACCACCTCCGACCGCAGGACATGCCGTCTACCCATTCGGTCTTAGGCGTTTTCCCGAGCATGGAACTGCAACACACCGCCCCTATATTGGCGGTCACCCGAAACCAGCCCGAACCCTTCCAGATGTCCGCCTCCGCCCGTCCGGCCAACTTCCCGCAAACCGCGACCCGCCAGCTGCATTGCGCCTGCTGCGGCCGTCCCTTCGTCCGTCCGTCCATGCGGGGACCGGCGCCGCTCTATTGCTCGGTGGATTGCCAGAAGCAGATGCGGGTGCGCACGCGGGTGTGGAGCCAGCGCGACGACGCGCCCTTCGGCCTGCGCCGCGCCTCTTAGCCGTACCTTATTGGGGGTCAGCGAATCTCGACGGTCGCGCTGTCGCTGCGGCCGTCGGCGTCCAGCACGGTCACCCGCACCACTCCCGGCCCGGCCGGCCGCCACAGCACCTCGCGCGCGATGGGAGACTGGGCGATGCGCCGGCCGTCGATCAACCAGGACAGCGGGCGCCGCCCGCCGCTGGCGGTCAGGGTCATCGGTTCTCCCCTGCCATCCGGCCCCAGCGCCTCCAGCACCATGTCGCTGACCGGGAAGGTCAGGCGCAGGCGGTCGGTCTGGCGCGGGCCGGCCAACTCCACCTCGCCTGGCCGCAGGCGCCGCAGCAGTTCCGGCGGCGCGTCGTTGCGCACCGGCCCGGCGGGACGGCCTCGCTCGGCCGGCAGCCGGTCGAACACCTCGAACAGCAGCGGGGCGGCGGTGTTGCGGCCGTAATGGTCGGGGCTTGGCGTGCCGTCCGGCCGGCCGACCCACACCCCCACCGTGTAGCGGCTGGTCACGCCGAAGGCCCAGGCGTCGCGGAAGCCATAGCTGGTGCCGGTCTTCAGCGCCACCGGACCGCTGCCGCGCAGCTCCTGCGCCTGCACCACCCCCGGCGGCGGCGGGGAGCCTTCCAGGATCGCCCGCACCTGCTGCGCCGCAGTGGCCGACAGCAGCCTCTGCTCCGGCCCGTCCTGCTGCTCCGCCGCAGTGCGCAGCGGCGCCACCAACCCGTCGCGCGCCAGCCCGCTGTAGAGAGTCGTCATGTCCCACAGGCTGATCGAGGCCCCGCCCAGCGCCACCGGCAGCCCCGGCAGCGCCGTGCCACGGGGTAGCACCAGCCGGGCGCCGGCCTTGCGCAGCGCCTCGGCGAAGCGCAGCGGTCCGACGCGGTCGAGCACCAGCACCGCCGGCACGTTCAGCGAGCGCTGCAGCGCCTCCATCACCGTCAAATCGCCGGTGAAGCTGCGGTCGAAATTGCGCGGCGCCCAGTCGCCGAAGCGGGTGGAGACGTCGGCGATCTGGGTCAGCGGGTGGATGATGCCGTCGTCGAAGCCCAGCCCATAGATGAAGGGCTTCAGTGCCGACCCCGGCGAGCGCACCGCCCGCACCATGTCGATCGGCCCCTGCCGCGTCTCGTCCAGCGCGCCGGGACTGCCGAGATAGGCCAGGACAGAGCGGTCGCGGTTGTCCACCACCAGCACCGCCAGCCCGGCCTGCGGGTTCAGCGTCTCCGCCGCCCGGCGGGCCATCGCCTCGATGGCGTGCTGCAGCGTGCCGTCGATGGTGGTGGCGATCACCGGCCGGTGGGGTTCGGCGTTGCGCAGCCGGTCGGCCAGATGCGGGGCGGACGCCGGCAGGGACAGGCGGGCCGAGGGCACCGGCAGGGTCTTCGCCTCCGCCACCGCCTTGGGCGGCAGCGCGCCGGCCTCCGCCACCCGGTCCAGCACCTTGTCGCGCGCCGCCTGCGCCCGCTCCGGATAGCGGTCGGGCCGCAGGCGGGAGGGCGATTGCGGCAGCGAGACCAGCAGCGCCGCCTCCGCCGCGTCCAACTCCACCGGCGCCTTGCCCAGCAGCATCAGCGAGGCGGCACGGATCCCCTCGATGTTGCCGCCATAGGGGGCGAGCGTCAGGTACATGCTGAGGATGTCGCGCTTGCTGTAGCGCCATTCCAGCTGCGCGGCCCGCGCCGCCTCGATCAGCTTGGCGCCGAAGGTGCGCGGGCGCGGCTCCAGCAGGCGGGCGACCTGCATGGTGAGGGTGGAGGCGCCGGAGACCACCCGCCCGGCTCCCAGATTCTGCGTCGCCGCCCGCAGCACCGCCAGCGGATCGACGCCGGCATGGCTTTCGAAGCGCCGGTCTTCATAAGCCAGCAGCAACTCGACGAACAGGGGCGACACGTCGTCCACCGTCGCCGGCAGCCGCCACGCCCCCGCGCCGTTTGTGAAGACGCGCAGCGGCTGGCCCTTGCGGTCGGTGACCGTCACCGACAGGTCGGCCAGCCGGTCCAGCGGCGGCGGGAACAGCCGGTCTAGCGCCAGCGCCGTCCCCATCAGGGTGGCGACGCCCGCCGCCGCTAGCGCCAACCGCCGCACCCAAACCTTACGCAGCCAAACCCGCGCCAATCGTCACTCCGCCGGATGGACCGTGATCCGCCCGGTGGTCTGGCGGGCGAAGAAGCGCGGCTTGTACATGTCCTCCACCGTGGCGCCCGGCAGTTCATAGCTGCCGGGAGTGATGGCGCGGACGATGAAGGCCAGCTTGAAGGTCTGCTGGTCCTCCGTCAGGTCCACCGCGGCGACATAACGGTCGTCGCGCGCCTCGGTCGTGCGGGTGTAGCTGAGATCGCCCAGCCACTGCATCTCCTCCGGCGTGCCGCCGCCCAGCTTGGCGTTCTCGATCTCCCAGCCGGCGGGCAGCGCGTGGGTGACCATGCCCTGGTGGAACAGCTTGGTGTTGGCCTCGCCCTCCAGCACGACGACGAAGACGTCGTTCTGCTTGATGCTGTCGAGGTTCAGCGGCTCGCCCTTGCGGGTGAAGAAGTAGCGCTTGATGCGCAGCCCCTCGCGCGCCGCCGGCTGCGGCGCCACCGGCACGCCGGACAGCGACACCGCCTGCCACACCGCGGCCTTGCCGGCGTTGGCGACCGGGATGCCGGCCTTCAGCTGGGCCAGCGTCGGGGTCAGATCGACCCGCGGCCCTTCCTTCCGGGTGCCGCCCAGCGTCACCTCCGCCTTGGCCGGCGCGCCGCGCAGCAGGGCGTCGGCGGCCAGGACCGACCACGCCTTCTCCTGCGTGTTGGTGCGGTTGGCGGCGGTGGCCGACGCCGGCAGCCGGTCGATCAGCGCCGGGATGCGGGTGCCGGCCATGTCGACCTCGGTCATCAGCGCCACCAGCGCCGCGGCGTCGCGGACGGTGGAGCCGTAATCGACATGCCACTCCTCGCGCGCCAGATGGGCGACGGCGCTGTCGAAGGCGCTGGCCGCCCGCTCCTTGTCGCCCATGCGGGCGAGAGCCGCGCCGAGCTGCCCCTTGGCGAGCGGCGTCGGCAGCTTCTCCAGCGCGGTGTCGTGCAGGTAGCGCGCCGGCCCCGGCAGCGACACGCCGGCCAGCGCCAGCGTGTGCAGGGCATAGGCGCGCACCGCCAGTTCCTCCGGCTCGGTCGCGCTGGCGATGGCGCGCTGGCGCAGCCAGGACAGGGCGTCGGTCAGCGGCTTGTCCGGCACCGCCTCCCCCTTCTGCTTGGCGCGGACCAGGAACTCGGTGGCATAGGCGGTCAGCCAGCCGTCGGCTTCGTCATGGGCGCCCCACAGGCCGAAGGCGCCGTCGAAGCGCTGCTTGTCGAGCGTGCGGGAGATCGCCTGCTGGACCCGCGCCTCCAGCCCGTCGTCCGGCTTGCGGTCCTTGCCCAGCGCCAGTTCGACGTCGCGCACCACCAGCAGCGGCAGGGCGCGGCTGACCGTCTGTTCCAGGCAGCCGAACGGATAGCGGTCGAGCGCCCGCAGGATGCCGCCGACATCGAAAGGCGGCGCGGTGGTGAAGCTGGCCGACCAGCTGGTGGTCCCCGGCAGATAGGTGGCAAGCTCCGCCCCGTCGAAGCGGACGCTCTCGCCCGGCGCGATCTGGCGGGTGACGAACTGGGTCTCGACCGAGCGGGCCGGGCGGACGGTGATGCCGTACTCGTGGTTCAGCGCCAGATTCTCCGGCCCCTTCACCGCCACGGCGACATGGCCGATGCCGGCGGCGACGCCCTTCAGCGGCACGACCAGCGTCTTGCGCTCCCCCTTCGCCAGCGGAACAGAAAGATTGCTACCCTCCACCGATACGGCGTCTTGCGCGGTGACCACCACCTCGTAGGTGCCGGCCGCCGCCTCGACATTGTGCAGCGACAAGGTCACCCGGCTGTCGTCGCCGGGGGCGAGGAAGCGCGGCAGGATGGCGTCGGCCACCAGCGGATCGCGCACCGTCACCGGCCCGGCGGCGGAGCCGACCCGGCCGCGGCTGTAGGCGACCGCCATCAGCCGAAGCTCGCCGTTGAAGTCCGGCACGTCGAAGCCGATGCGGGCGGTGCCGTCGGCACCAAGCTTCACCGGCCCGTGGAACAGCGAGACCACGGTGAAGGGCACCACCGGCAGACCGGCACCGCTGGCATCGCCACCCTGGCGCATGGCGCCATAGGGGCCGTCGAGCGGGTCGATCAGCCGGCCGTAATCGTCGCGGATGTCGAGCCCGAGGCGACGCTTGCCGAAATAATGCTTCTCCGGCTGCGGACTGGCGAAGTCGGTCAGGCGCAGGATACCTTCATCCACCGCGGCCAGCGTGACATAGGTGTCCTCCATCGACCCGCCATCGGCGGCGGCGACCTTCACCCCGACCTCAAGCCGGCTGCGCGGGCGGATCACCTGCGGCGCGTCGAGCGACACCGTCATCGTGCGCACCGACGGATCGACGCCGACCCAGGCGACGCCCATGGCGCGCACCGGCTGGCGCTCCCGCCCCTTGACCGGCGGACGGTAGGCGGTGGCGGTGACATAGGCGCCGGGCCCCCAGGCGGCATCGACCGGGATTTCCACGGTCGCCCCCTCGGCCGGAACCGACAGAGTGCGGACGTCGAAGATGCGGTCGGTCGCCACCGTCACCAGCAGCTCGCCGGCGAAGGGCGGCGCGATGCGGATGCGGGCCGTCTCGCCCGGCTTGTAGGACTGCTTATCGGTGGAGACCTCCAGCTTGTCCGGGATGTCGGCGGTGTCGTCGCCGCTGGCCCAGCCGGAATAGAAGCGGTAGGAGCTGGCGACGCCGGCCGCCTTGTCCGTCACTTCCAGCCGGTAGCGGCCGAAGTCGCGCTTGCCGAGAGCCACCTGCGCCGGCTTGTCGGCGCCGACATCGACGGTTCCGGAGGCCAGCGGCACGTCGCGCACCGAGGCGTTGTAGCTGTAGCGGCCATCGCGGCGGTACCAGACGAAGGAGACGCGCTCCTCCACCAGTTCCCATTTGACGCCGGGCTTGGCGATGGCGCTGCCGTCCGGCGCCACGGCGACGAGGTCGAAGGCGGCATCGCCCCCCTCGCCGACCCGCCCGTCGGAGAAGCGCGGGCGCAGGCCCAGCGCATAGGTCTTGGGCCGCACCGGGACCGAGACCGACTTCTTCACCGGACGCCCGCCCGGCTCCGACAGGGTGACGCGGATGTCGGCGCGCAGCGGCTTGCTGGTGTCGGGCACCTCCGGCAGCGTCACGGCGATGTGCGAGACGCCCTGCTCGTCGGTGGTCGGGAATTCCAGCGGGTCGAGCCGCTCGGTCGGGTTGTCCTGCACCCGGCCGAAACGATAGTCCTTGAAGGCGGGATAGGGCATCGGGTCGGGTTTCAGCGCCACTTCGGCGGTGCCGTCCAGCCCGGCGGCCGGCGGGCCGTAGAGGAAGCGGCCCTGCGCCGTCACCTCGAAGGGCTGGCCCGGAACCAGGATCGGCGCGCTGGCGGTCAGGTCGAGCGCCAGCTTGACCGGCACGAAATCCTCGACCTGGAACCCGCCGCGGCCGATCGGCTCGCCCTTCGGGTCGCCATAGACCAGCACCTCCCAGCCGCCGAGCGGCGCGGTGCGGGTCAGGTTCAGCGGCAGGAAGAAGCCGCCGGCCTCCTGGCCCTTCAGGGCGCCGCTGTAATATTCGGTGCCGCTGGGACGCAGGACCTTCACCGTCAGCGGAAAGTCGCTCACCGCCTCCGTCTTGTCGTCGCGCAGCAGGATCGACAGGTTGACCGTCTCGCCCTGGCGATAGACGCCGCGGTCGGCATAGACGAAGGCATCCATCGGACCCGGCGCCGGACGCCCGCCGACCCCGCGGTCGCTGAGGTCGAAGGCGGCGCCGGTCAGGTCCTGCATGGCGAAGTCGGTGCCGAGATAGGCCATCACCATCTCGGGCGCATTGCCGCCGGTCTTCAAGAGGCCGGGCGCGAAGCGGGCACGGCCGGATTCGTCGGTCTTCACCCGCGCCAGTTCGGTGTTGTTGCGGGCGACCAGCGCCACATCCACCCCCGGCAGCGGCTTGGCAGTGCCGAAGGAGCGGGCGAACACGGTCAGGCCGTCGGCGCCGCGGAAGCTGGTCAGGCCGATGTCGGACAGCAGCACCCACTGGGTCGCCAGGGATTCCCAGCGGTCGCTCTCCTCCACGTCATGCGGACGGGCGGTGACGACATAGAGGCCGGCCTTGGGATCGTCGCCGACCGCCTGCCGGAAGGGGATCGCGGCGGTGGTGTCGCGGTTGCGCTCCCCCTTCACCTCCAGCGAGCCGGTCCAGACCAGTTCGCCATTCTCCTGGGCCAGCCGGTCGGCGGTATAACCAGTCAATTCGCTGAACAGGCTGGCGTCATATTTGTTGGAGACCAGCGCCCGGTCGGCGATGCGGTAGACCGACACGTCCAGCTTGTCGGTGTTGACGCTGATCACCGGGATGCCGTCGGCGCCCTTGCGCGGCAGGATATAGGCGGAGCCGCGGAAGGCCGCCATAGAGGGCCGGTCGGGCACGCGCACGCGCTGGGTCTCATCGGCCTTCAGCGCCACGCCGTCCTCGCCGGGCAGGCCCTGGCGCAGGGTGACGGTATAGCCGTTGCCATGGGTGACGCCGCGCAGGCACAGGCTGTTGTCACGCGCCTCGATGGCGGTCTTGGTCGGCGGCTCCACCCGGACATAGTCGTCGAAGCGCACGCCCTGCTTGGCGTTCAGCCGGTCGTTGAACTGGAAGCAGACGCGTGGGCTGCTGCCCTCGGCATTCACGGTCACGCCGGTCATCGCCAGCCCGGCCTTGCGGCGCATGGCGACATAGCGCTCCTCCAGCTTCGGCGCGCGGGCGTCGAGTGTCGCCGTGTCCAGCTTCGGCGCCAGCTCGCGAATCGCATTCAGCGCCTTCACCGCCTCGTCCGGCTTGCCGAACGCCTCGTCCATCAGGGTGGCGATGCGCCAGAGGATGGCGACACGCTCCTCGTCCTTCGGGTTGAACTGCCCGGCCATCACGGCGCTCTGCAGCGCACGGTCCTTGTTCGGCGGGGTGGCGGCCGTCCAGGCGGCGCTCAGCTCCAGCCAGACCGACGGCGAGCCACCGCCCTGGGTGATGGTCTTCTCATAGGCCTGGATGGCGCCGGCCATGTCCTTGCGGTCGCGGGCGGCATGGGCCTGTTTCAGCAGGTCGGCGATCACCTGCGGCTTGGGCTGCGGCGGCGATTTCAGCAGCAGCCCGTTGGCATAGGCGGTGGCGTCCGACAGCGCCCCCGGCGGCGTGTAGTCGGCACGGACCGGACCGGCCGCAAAAACCATCACCACCAGAATCCAAAGCAGCGTCAGCAGCCGTGCCATCTTATCGCCTTACAACCGGGAACCGAATCGAACCGGTTATAGCGCCGATAATCAGGCTGTTGCGATAGGCCGAACCGCCGATGCCACTTCTCGGTAGCCTACGCAATCCTCCCTTTCCCCAGGACGGGAGAGTGAAAATCCTCCACCGCCACGCGCACGAAGGCCCGTTCGGCGATGCTGCGGTAGCGGTCGCGGTGGCGAACCAAATGGAAAGGTCTGGCCGGCAGGTTCAGCCCCTCCAGCGCCACGATCCGCCCGGCCGCCAAATCCTCGGTCAGCATCAGGTCGGACAGCACACTCGCCCCCAAACCGGCGAGCAGAGCCGCGCGGATCATCCCGCCGCCGGGCAGCGTCATGGCGACATCCAGCCCGCCCGGATCCAGCCCCGCCCCGCGCACCGCCGCCTCGAACAGCGCGCGGGTTCCGGAGCCGGGTTCGCGCAGAATCCAGCGCCCGGCCGCCAACTCGTCCCGCCCCACCCGGCCAAGTCCGGCCCAGGGATGGGTGCCGCCCACCACCAGCCGCAGCCGGTCGCCCTCGACCGGTTCGCTGACCAGAGCCGAATCGGTCACCACTCCCTCGGCGATGCCCAGCTCGGCCCGGCCGTCGCGCACCGCCTCGGCCACCTGCTCGGTGTTGCCGATCGACAGGTCGACGCGGATGCCGCGATAGGCGGCGGCGAAGCGCAGCAGCCGTGGAGGCAGCCAGTGGTTGCCCACCGTCTGGCTTGCCGCCAGCCGCAGCGCGCCGCGCGACAGGCCCGACAGCTCGGCCAGCATGGTCCCGGCCTCGTCCACCTTCGCAAGGATGGCGCGGGCCTGACCGTGGAGAAGCTGACCGGCGGCGGTCAGCTCCACCCGCCGGCCGATGCGGTCGAACAGGCGCAGGCCATGCTCCGCCTCCAGCGCGGCGATGGCTGCGCTGACCGCCGGCTGCGACAGGTGCAGAACCTCGGCGGCACGGGTGAAATGCAGCATCTCCGCCACCGTGGCGAAGATGCGCAGCTGTTCCAGCGTCACGCGAACAGACCGGTGAAGGGCAGAAAGTCGACCAGATCGCCGGGATTCACCGCCGTGGCCTCCGCCGGCATGTCGACCAGCCCGTCGGCCTCCACCATCGAGGTCAGCACGCCGGAGCTGTTGCTGGGGAACTTCACGGCGACCGGACGGCCGTCCGCGCCACGCTCCAGCCGGGCGCGCAGGAACTCGCGGCGGCCGGGCTTCTTGGTGAAGGTGAAGTCGGCGACAACCAGACTGCGCGGCGTGGCGATGCCGGTCGCCCCGGACAGGCGCAGCACCAGCGGCCGGCCGACCAGCAGGAAGGTCACCATCGCCGACACCGGATTGCCGGGCAGCCCCAGGAAGGGCGTGTCGCCGACCCGGCCGAGCGCCAGCGGCTTGCCCGGCTTGATCGCCAGCGTCCACAGATCGATGGAACCCAGCGCATTCACCGCCGCCTTGACATGGTCCTCCTCGCCGACCGAAACGCCGCCGCTGGTGACGATCAGGTCGGCGGTGCCGGCGGCCTCGGCGAGGGCGGCGCGGGTGGCGTCCGGCCGGTCGGGCAGGATGCCGAGGTCGCGCACCTCCACCCCCAGCGCGTCGAGCTGGGCGGCCAGCGTATAGCGGTTGGCGTCATAGATGGCATGGTCGGGCTTGGGCGTTCCCGGCTCCCGCAGCTCGTCGCCGGTGGAGAACAGCACAACAGTCAATCGCTTGCGCACGGTCAGGCTGGAGCGGCCGACCGCGGCGGCAAGCCCGACCTCCTGCGCGCGCATGCGCTGGCCGGGATGCAGCACCACCGCGCCGGCGGTCATGTCCTCCCCCGCCAGACGCACGTTGGAGCCGCGCTTCAGCGAGGCCGGGACCAGCACGGCGTCGCCGTCGGTCCGGCAATCCTCCTGCATCGCCACGGTGTCGACCCCGGTGGGCACCGGCGCGCCGGTGAAGATGCGCACCGCCTGCCCCGCCCCAACGATGCCGTCGAACGTCGATCCGGCCGGCACACGCCCGACGATGTCCAGCCGCCGGAACCCCTCCCCGGCCGCGGCGGCGAAGGCCCAGCCGTCCATGGCGGAGACGTCGGCCGGCGGCACATTGACCGGCGCCACCACCTCCTCCGCCAGCACGCGGCCGAGCGCCTGGCGCAGCGGCACCTCCTCCGTCCCGGTCACCGCGCCATAACCCTGCGCGACGCGGGCGACCGCCTCGTCCAGCGACAGGGGAATGGGGCCGTGTGCGGAGCAATCGTCCATGGTCTCGGTGTCCTTGATAAGGTGGGCCGGCCGGGCACCGGCGGAATTGCGGTCAGACTCCGCCCTTCCTATCGCCAACTGCAGCCCACGACGTTGATCCGCGTCAAGGCTCTGATTGGACATGGCGGCATTCCGGCCGCTCAGGCGGTCTCCGCCCGCAGCCAGTCCAGATAGTCCGGGTTGCCGCGCCCCAGCGCCAGTTCGACGACGCAGGGGGTGTCGTAGCTGTGCAGGTCGCGCACGCGGGCGGTCAGCCGGTCGAACAGGGAGGATCGGGTCTTGGCGATCAGCACCGCCTCGTCGGCCTGCTCCACCGCGCCGTTCCAGCGATAGACGGAGGTCATGCCGTCCAGCACGTTGGCGCAGGCGGCCAGCCGCTCCTCGACCAGACTGCGGCCGATGCGCAGCGCCTCCTCCTTCGAACCGGCGGTGATGTAGGCGAAGACCAGACCGTCGTCTTGGGCTTCAGGGCGGGTCGTTGGGCTGGTTTCCGGCATGGGGAAAGCCCCCTCCTTTTCGATGCACCTGTGCCGCGCTTTCGCGTAGGATGCCCGCACTTTGCCACAGCCCCCATGGGGGCCGGCAATCCCCTGTCCGATCCCGTATCCGCAAGAGCAGCACGTCCCATGGCCAAGTCCCGCCGTTCCTCGTCCCGCAGCGCCCCGTCCGACGTTCAGGGGGCATGGCTGCGCCGCGGACTGGACCAGCCGGGCGGCAAGCTGCCGCTGTTCGACGAGCGCGGCCAGCGGGTGAAGAAGGCGACGGTGGAGGCCTGCCTGAAGGCCGGCTGGGCGGAGCGCTGGTTCGACAATCCGCTGAAGCCCGACTGGCTGGTCTGCCGCCTGACCGAGACCGGCCGCACCGCGCTCGGTGGAGATGGCCAGAGCGACGCCGCCCCGGTCGGGGAGCCGCAGGACGATGTTCGGCAAGGCGCGCTGATTTAGAAGAGAAAAGCGGCGATCGGCCCGGCGATGCGGTTTACTGGGCCGCTGGTTTACTGCGCTGCTTCGGCCAAGCCGCTTCCGCGCCTGATCCGCAGCTGGCGGTCTACCTCCGCCTGGAGCTGTCGCGGGGTCACCGGCTTGTGCAGGACGGCGACGCCGTGGGCGGAGGCATCGGCCAGGGTATCGGCGCCGGTCTCGCCGGTCAGAATCAAGGCAGGAACCTCGGCCCCATAATGTGCGCGCACGCGGCGGATCACCTCGGTGCCGACGCGCCCTTCGCGCAGACGGTAATCGGCGATGACGATGTCGGGCACGCGCCCCAGCGACTCCAGCCGGTCCATCGCCCGGTCGGCGCTGTCGGCGGCGACGACGCGGAAGCCCCACTCGGTCAGCACCGTCTGCAACCCCAGCAGCACCACCGCGTCGTCATCGACCAGAACCGCCAGCCGCGGCCGGTCGATGGCCGGCGGCCGTTCCGGACCACCCGGCCGCCCGGCCAGAAAACGGGCCGGAGCCAGCGGCACCAGGACGCGGAAGGCCGATCCCTGTCCATGGACCGACCGGACCTCGACGGGATGGTCGAGCAATTGCGACAGCCGCCGCACGATGGCGAGCCCCAGCCCCAGCCCGCGCAGCCGGTCGCGCTCCGGATTGCTGACCTGATGGAACTCGTCGAAGATGCGGTCGAGATGTTCGGGCGGGATGCCGATGCCGGTGTCCTGCACCTCGATCGCCAGCCGATCGCCGCCCGGCGCGGCGTCGATGCGGCAGCGGATGCGGATCGCGCCGGCCTCGGTGTAGCGCAGAGCGTTGTCGACGAGATTGCGCAGCAGTTGCATCAGCAGGCCGCGGTCGCTGCGCAGGACCGCCTCGCAGCTCTCCACCCGCCAGACCAGCCCCTTGGCGGTCGCCTGCTCGCCATAGGCGGCGTCGAGCGCGTCGGTGATCTCGCTGATCTCGAAGGTGTCCAGCACCGGCGTCACCACGCCCGCTTCCAGCCGCGACACCTCCAGCAGCCCGTCGAGCAGGCCCTTCATGGTGTCCAGCCCCTGGTCGAGCCGGGACAGCAGATCGCGCCCGTTGTGGTCGCCGACATGGCGGGCAAGTGCGGCGGACAGGAAGAACAGGGCCTGGAGCGGCTGGCGGAGATCGTGGCTGGCGGCGGCGAGGAACTTCGATTTCGCGAGATTCGCGCGCTCGGCTTCCTCCCGGGCGGCATCGCGCTCCGCTTCCAGCGACTGAAGGCGATGAATGAGACTCATGCTTCGACCACGGCTCTCACGGAGGATGATGGGGTTCCCGAAGGCGCCCCGTTTCCATTTTCGAACAGAACCGGGGATAATGTTAAACTGCATTAACCATAATCATGCTGCAGCGCGCAACCCCTCCCAGGCATATGTGCCGCATGGGCAGGGTCCATGAAGAAAAGGTTAATGGTGGTTCATATGCGAAAGCCCCGGCATTTTTCCGGGGCTTTCCGCATTCGGGACTCGATAAGCGGTCCTGCGCCAAACGTCGTGGGCAAACCTTTCGAGAGACCGGCCCTCAGAACCCCCGGCGGACGGCCATGTGGATTTCGCCACGGGTCAGTCCGATGTCGGACAGTTCGGCGTCGGACATATGGTTCAGCTCATCTTCCGCACGATGAAGTTCAATCCGTTCGCAGACCCAATGAACGACACGTTGAAAGAGGGTGTTTTCCTTTGTTCCGGCGGCAAACAATTCACCGGACGAAGACTGCATCGAAGAGTAGGCCATGTTGATCTCCTGCGTTTGGCGCTGATTACATGAGCCTATTTTGCCTTTCGCACCCGCGAAATCAATGGCCGACCCTCTGCGGCCCGGCGTCGGCAGACCTGCGGGAATTCGATAGAACATTCGTGGGCAAATCAACGCAGGCATAAAAAAACGCGCGGGGGTCTCCCCCCGCGCGTCTTTCGGAACAGTGGCTTGGCCGCCGGTCCGCTTACTTCACGCCCGGCTTGCGCGACAGGTTGTGGTGCGCCTCGATGTAGCGGACCGTGCCCGACTTGGAGCGCATGATGACCGAGTGGGTGTAGGCGCCGCCCGGGAAGCGGCGGACGCCCTTCAGCATGGCGCCATCGGTCACGCCGGTGGCGGCGAACATGACGTTGCCGCGCGCCAGCTCGTGCAGGCTGTACTTCTTGTCGAGGTCGGTGACGCCCCACTTGGCGGCGCGGGCCTTCTCGTCGTCGTTGCGGAACAGCAGACGGCCCTGGAACTGACCGCCGATGCAGCGCAGGGCCGCGGCAGCCAGCACGCCTTCCGGCGCGCCGCCGGAGCCGACATACATGTCGACGCCCGTGCCGGCCTGGCTGGTGGCGATGACGCCCGAGACGTCGCCGTCGTTGATCAGCATGATGCGGGCGCCGGCTTCACGGACGCGGGCGATCAGCTCGGCATGGCGCGGACGGTTCAGGATGCAGACCAGCAGCTCCTGCACCTCGGTGCCCTTGGCGGCGGCCAGCGCCTTCAGGTTGTTGGCCGGCGTCTCGTCCAGATCGACGATGTTGTCCGGCAGGCCGGCGCCGACGGCGATCTTGTCCATGTAGACGTCGGGGGCGTTCAGGAAGCCGCCCTCCTCCGCCATGGCGATCACGGCCAGCGAGTTCGGGCCGCCGGTGGCGCAGATGGTGGTGCCTTCCAGCGGGTCGAGCGCGATGTCGACCTTCGGACCGGAACCGATGCCGGCACCGACCTTCTCGCCGATGTAGAGCATCGGGGCTTCGTCGCGCTCACCCTCGCCGATGACGACGGTGCCGTCGATGTAGAGCGTGTTGAGAGCCTGGCGCATGGCGTCGACCGCGGCCTGGTCGGCCAGCTTCTCGTCGCCACGGCCCATCAGCAGCGAGGCCGACAGGGCGGCGGCCTCGGTCACGCGGACGGCCTCCAGCGCGAGGTTGCGGTCCATATGGGACAGATCGACATGCGTAGACGGCGTAGACATCGTGTGCTCCCCCCGACTCTTCGGTCGTATCAGGCTGATATTGGTTATTGTGGGAAACGGGGCAGGTGAGGACTGTCCTGTTCGGGAAAGGGCTTAGAACTGCCTATCAGAACTGTTCGATGCGGATCATCCGCGGCGGCTCCAGCACATTGTCGCTGGCCGCGATGGTCGCAAGCGCGCGCTGCATGGCCGCCTCGTCGGTGTCATGGGTGGTGAGAACCACCGGAACGCCTTCGTCCGGCGAACGGCCGCGCTGCAGGAACTGCTCCATGGAGACGTTCTGGTCGCGCATCGCCGCTGCGATATCCGCTATCACACCGGGGCGGTCCACGACCATCAGGCGGACGTAGTACGACCCGCGGCGCGATTCCATCGGCGAGGGGGTTGCCGCGCCCAGCCGATCGGCCGGAACGCCGAAGGTGGGCGTAGACCGCCCGCGGGCAATGTCGATCAGGTCGGCGACCACCGCCGACGCAGTCGGGCCGGCACCGGCGCCGCGGCCGACGAACAGAACCCGGTCGGCGAAATCGGCCTGCGCCACCACGGCGTTGAACACGCCGTCCACCGACGCGATGGGCGCGTTCTTCGGCACCATGCAGGGATGGACGCGCTGCTCGACGCCCTTGTCGGTGCGCCGGGCAATGCCCAGCAGCTTGATGCGGAAGCCCAGCTGGTCGGCATAGTCGAAATCGACCGCCGAGACCTGCCGGATGCCCTCGATATAGACCGACGGGAAATCGACCGGCGTGCCGAAGGCGACGGAGGCAAGGATCGCCAGCTTGTGGGCAGCATCGACGCCGTCGATGTCGAAGCTGGGATCGGCCTCGGCATAGCCAAGCGCCTGGGCATCGGCCAGCACATCGGCGAAGTCACGGCCGGTGGTCCGCATCTCCGTCAGGATGTAGTTGCAGGTGCCGTTCAGGATGCCGTGGATTTCCGACACGCAATTGGCGGCCAGCCCCTCGCGCAGCCCCTTGATGATCGGGATGCCGCCGGCAACCGCCGCCTCGAAGGCGACGGTCAGGCCGCGCGATTCGGCCTTCTGGGCGATCTCGGTGCCGTGGACGGCCAGCAGCGCCTTGTTGGCGGTGACCACATGCTTGCCGGTCTCCAGCGCCGTGGCGACGGTGTCGCGCGCCGGGCCTTCCGACCCGCCGATCAGCTCCACCACCAGATCGGCGCCGGATTGGGCGGCCATCGCAACCGGATCGTCGAACCACTGCACGCGCGACAGGTCGACGCCGCGGTCCTTGCCCTTGGAGCGCGCGCTGACCGCGACCACCTCGATCCGGCGGCCGCAGCGCTGTTCGATCAGCGAGGCTTGGGTTTCCAGCAGCTTCAGGACACCGGCGCCGACCGTACCAAGGCCGGCGACGGCGATTTTCAGGGGGGCTTGCTGGGCGTTCGGCATCAGGCTTTCGCTTTCTCGGATTCCAGAAGGGCGGCGCGGGCCACCGGGTCCTTGCTCGCCGCAACGCCGCCGGCGTTGGAACGGAAGAACTCCTTGATGTTGCGGGTCGCCTGACGGATGCGGTGGACGTTCTCCACCATCGCCAGACGGACATGGCCGTCGCCGTATTCACCGAAGCCGATGCCGGGCGCCACCGCGACCTCCGCCTGCTGCAGCAGCAGCTTGGAGAATTCCAGCGAGCCGAGATGGGCGAATTGCGGCGGGATCGGCGCCCAGGCGAACATCGACGCCTTCGGGCTCGGGACTTCCCAGCCGGCGGCGGCCAGACCCTCGATCATCACGTCGCGGCGCTGCTTGTACATGTCGCGGACCTGCTGCACGCAGTCCTGCGGACCGTTCAGCGCGGCGGCGGCGGCGACCTGGATCGGCGTGAAGGCGCCGTAGTCGAGGTACGACTTGATGCGGGCCAGCGCGGTGATCAGCGTCTTGTTGCCGGTGGCAAAGCCGATGCGCCAGCCGGCCATCGAATAGGTCTTCGACATCGAGGTGAACTCGACCGCGATCTCGCGCGCTTCCGGGATCTCGAGGATCGAGGGCGGGGGGTCGTTGTCGAAGAAGATCTCGGCATAGGCCAGATCGGACAGGATGTAGATGCCGTGCTTGCGGCAGAACTCGACGATCGGGCGGTAGAAGTCCAGCCCGACCACTTCGGCCGTCGGGTTCGACGGATAGTTCAGCACCAGCGCCAGCGGCTTCGGCACGCTGTGGCGCACGGCGCGCTCCAGCATGATCATGAAGCTGTCGATGTCGGTCGACGCCCCGTTCTCCATGCCGACCGGCAGATGGCGCACCGAGGCGCCGGCCAGGATGAAGCCGAACGGGTGGATCGGATAGCTGGGGTTCGGCACCAGGATGATGTCGCCCGGGCTGGTGATCGCCTGGGCGAGGTTCGCCAGACCTTCCTTCGAGCCGATGGTGACGATGCACTCCGTCTCCGGATCGACATCGACGTTGAAGCGGCGCTTGTAATAGGCGGCATGGGCCTTGCGCAGGCCGGGGATGCCGCGGGAGTTCGAGTAGCGGTGCGTCTTCGGATCGCGCACGGCCTCGACCAGCTTGTCGACGATGTGCTGCGGGGTCGCCTGGTCGGGATTGCCCATGCCGAGGTCGATGATGTCGGCGCCGTTGGCCCTAGCTCGCGCCTTCATCGCGTTCACTTCGGCGAAGACGTAGGGCGGCAGGCGCTTGATGCGATGGAATTCGTTGTTCGACATGGACGCTCCGGAAGACCGCTCCGGTCACGCCACGAACCCAAGAGACCTGCGGACCGGGACTGACGTTCTACCGCCCCGACGCGACGGAAGCGAGGCAAATTTCGTTGCCCGGCCTTTCAACCCGGCGCTTTCGCCGCAATGAGTTTGGCGGCCCTGGTAATAGAGTGACTTAACAATCTCCCTACCGACGTCGTGGTTAAACCTAACTGTCTCTTAACTCGTTAGCTTTCATACAGTCTTGAATCTGAGTGATCGCGCCGGGCTGCGATGGTTCCGTTTGCTGGAGATGTGAGATGGTGTCGCTTCTGAAGATCGCCGATGGCCTGCTCGGGAACATGCGCTTCTCACGGAAGATGGCGCTCGCCCTGTCGGTTCCGATGGGCGGCGTGGTCGTCCTGTCGTCTTTGCTGGTGTGGGAACAGCTCGACACCAGCCGCCGGGCCGCCGATCTCGCCTCCGTCACCCGCCTTTCGGTCGGGATGACCAGCGTCGTGCACGAATTGCAGAAGGAACGCGGAGCCTCCTCCATCTTCATCAGCGGCAAGCGCGATGACGACCGCCGCCGCATGGAGACGGTTCGAAGCGCCGCCGACGCCAAACTGTCCGATCTGACCCGGCAATTCGCCGAGGCCCGCATCCGTGACCCCCATGTCGCCGACGCGATGGCCGGCGCCCGCGACGCACTGTCGCAGCTGTCGCGGCTGCGGTCCGGGGTGGACGGCACGGCCCAATCCTCCATGGAGGTGGTGGCGAGCTACAGCGCCTTGATCCGCAAGCTGCTGGATGCCTCCGGGCAGGCGCGCAACCTGTCCGCCGACAGCGACCAGCTGCGCGCCGCCGACGCCATGGTCTCCCTGTCGGAGGCGAAGGAGCGGTTGGGCCAGCAGCGCGCCGTCGGCGGCGGGGCCTTCCGCAAGGACCGCTTCCCCGCCGACGCACATGAGCGCTTCATCGAACTGTCGGGCGAGTACAAGGCGCTGATGGGCGGCCTGATGGGAAAACTGACGGCCGAGCAGGCGCGCTACCACGACCAGACCGTTGCCGGTCCAGCCATTGCGGAGGTGGAGCGGATGCGGCGGATCGGCGTCGCCTCCGCCTACGGCGCCGGCAACCAGGGTGTCGACGCCGGAAAGTGGTTCGACACCATCACCGCCAACATCGACATGCTGCGCAGCGTCGAGATTCGCGTGGCCGACGACCTGATCGCGCTTGCCAACCGCGACGCGCAGGACGCGATGAACCGGCTGACCGGCATGGTCGTCGGCTTGACGGTCCTGCTGGCGATGATGACCGCGATCGCCGTGCTGGTCGCCCGCAACATCACCCGGCCGATCGCCCGCCTGAACGGCGATATGGCGCGGATGCAGGCCGGGGAGCGCGAACTGGCCATCCATGGCGCCGAACGCGCCGATGAACTGGGCGCCATGGCCCGCAGCCTTGATCATTTCCGCCTCGGCCTCGCCGAAGCCGACCGGCTCGCCGCCGAACAGCGGCGGCACCAGGAGGACCGCCTGCGCGAGGCCGAGCGGCTGGAACGGCTGGTGGCGGAGTTCGACCGTCACATCGAGGCGGTTGCCGAACAGCTGGCGGGCGCCGCCAGCGGCCTGCGCGGCAATGCCGAACAGATGAGCAGCATCGCGTCGCAAACCGAAAACCATGTGCTGTCGGTTGCCCGCGCGTCCGAAGGCGCCTCCGAAAATGTCCAGGCGGTGGCCGCGGCGACCGAGGAGCTGACCGCCTCCATCTCGGAGATCGGCCGGCAGATGACGGGCTCGACCGAGATGGCCGAACGGGCGGTCACCGACGTCCGCCGCACCGCCGAAATCATTGCCGACCTCAGCGGCGCCGCCCAGCAGGTGGGCGATATCGTGCGGATGATCACCGACATCGCCAGCCAGACCAACCTGCTGGCCCTCAACGCCACCATCGAGGCCGCCCGCGCGGGCGAGGCCGGCAAGGGCTTCGCCGTGGTGGCGCAGGAGGTGAAGCAGCTCGCCAGCCAGACCGCCAAGGCGACGGAGGACATCACCGCCAAGGTCGCGGAAATCCAATTGGCGACCGACCACACCGTCCAGGCCATCGGCGGCATCGGTACAATCGTCACCCACATCGAGGAGAACATCTCCGCCGTCGCCGCCGCCGTGGAGGAGCAGAACGCCGCCACCGCGGAGATCGGCCGCAATGTCCGTCAGGCCGCCGACGGCACCGATCAGGTCTCCCACAACGCGTCGCTGGTCGGCACCGAAGCCGGCCGCGCCGGCGCCATGGCGAAGGAGGTGCTGTGGATGGCCGATGCGCTGAAGCAGAACGCCGACGGCCTGCGCAGCGACGTGGCCGACTTCATCGGGAAGATCCGGGCGGCGTGAGGGGGGTTGGGGCGCCGTGGTCGCCGCTTTTCACCCCTCGGTGAGGCATGTATCCTAACAGCGCCCCGATTTTCTCCCGGAGGATCCCGTTATGCCCGTTTCGCCGACCCCGCCGGCCCGTCCCTCCCGGGTCACGGCCACCATTCAGGCGGAAGAACTGCCGCGGGCAATCACGGCCGCCCTCCCCTTCCGTCCACCGGCCGGTACCCGCTTTCGGGTCACAATCGAACCGGTCGAGGAAAGCGAAGAGGAGCGCAGGCAATCGCTGAAGGACGACATCGCTGCCGGACTGGAGGATGCCGATGCCGGACGCACAACGGATGGCGAACGGCTTTTCGAACGGCTGATCGCCAAATACGCCAAGGCCGGCCAGCCCGAACTGGATTGACCGGTCAACATGATACGGCTTGACTTTGCTGCGGCGGCAGAAGCCGATCTGGAGAGCATCGGCGATTACATCGCCCAAGACAATCCGCTTGCCGCCATTCGCATGATCCTGGACATCCGGGATCATTGCCGGAAGATTTCCTCGATTCCGGCCATCGGCCGCACCCGTCCAGAGTTGGGAGCCGGTTTGCGCAGCCTGTCCGTTTCACCTTACGTGATCATCTACAGGCATGAGGAACCGGATCGGGTCGTCGTGGTCCGTATCGTCCACGGTGCACGCGACCTGCCGAAGGTGGAGAGAGAGTAGCCGCCCCTCAGAGTTTGTGAGTTTTTAGAGGCTCTTGTCGCCCGTCATCCCCGCGAAGGCGGGGATCCAGGCGGCTCAGCGCCTAAGCCATTGAACCGGATGGATTCCCGCCTTCGCGGGAATGACGGGCGAGAGACGCTTATGATGAAATTCGATGCGGTTCAAACCTCAGGCGTCTCTCAGCAGACCTCACAAACCCTCACCCCACCCCGGTTGCCTTCGCGTATTTCCGCTTCGCCACTTCCAGCGACGCCAACAGCTGCTGCCCGGTCGCCCCGCCGTCGCCGCTGACGCGGCCGGTCATCACCGCCTTGATCGCGTCGACATGGGCCTTGAACAGCAGATGTTCGTTGGCGGTCACCGTGGTCAGGCCGCTGCGGGTGGCCTCGTAGAGCGACTTGGCGATGTGGGTGATCAGGGGATAGCCGAAGATGCCGCCCTGCCCGCGCATCTCGTGGGCGGCGCGGTTGACCTGGGCCAGAAGGCCGGGCACCGACTCCGGCTCGCGCGGCAGGCGGTCAACGCGGCGGCCCATCTCCTCCACCTCCGCGCCGATCCACACGGCATAGTCGCCGGCGCGGTTCAGGATTTCCTCCTCCGCGGCGGCCAGCACCTCCGGCGGCAGGGTCGGCACCGGATCGCGCGGGGCGAGGCCGACCTTGGCGCCCAGACGGTTGGGCAGGTCGAAATAGATGACGGGGAAGCGGTCGATGCCGCGCGCCTTCGACGCGCTGTGCACCACCAGGATCTCCGACGGTGCGGTGGTCCGGCAGTCCATGGCGACCGGCTTGTCGGCGCGGCGGCGGTCGGGACCGAAGTAGCCCTTGGCCAGCACGAAGCGGCGCGGCCGGGCGATGGCGAACAGCAGCCGGCTGGCGATGGTCTGGGCGGAGAAGGGCTTGGCGATGAAGTCGGTGGCGCCGAGATCGCGCGCCTGCTCCACATACTGACGGTCGGCGGCGCCCGACAGCATCAGCACCGGCAGAAACTTGTCCGGGCTCTTGGGACTGTAGCGGATCCAGCGCAGCAGCATCAGCCCGTTCACCTCGGGCATCACCAGATCGGACAGGATCAGGTCGACCGGGGCGGTCCCCGGCGGCAGCGCCGCGCGGCGCTCCTCCAGCCAGCGGATGGCGTCGGCGCCGCTCGCCACCCCCTCCACCCGGCCGATGCCGATGGCGCGCAGGGTGGCGGTCAGGACCGAGCGGATGAAGCCGCTGTCCTCCACCACCAGCACCGAGAGAAGATCGAGCTTCGGCTGGGTCATCGCCCTCTGCTTCGCCAACCGGGCCATTTTGCCGCATTCGGATTCCATTTCTGGCACAGGCTCGTCCGATTGGCGAGCGGCAAGCGGAACGGGAGACAAACCGGCTCGCCGCGGTTACCCTCCCCCCGCCGGAAGGCCCAACAATCAATCAGGAGAGGAACCGCACGATGCCGCAACCCGATCACGTCATGGCCCTGCCCCTGCCGGAGAAGCCGGATCTCGATCCCGACATGCAGGTCCTGTTCGACAAGTGCAATGAGAAGCTGGGCTTCGTGCCCAACGTGCTCCAGGCCTACAGCCTGCGGCCGAAGAAGCTGCGCAACTTCGCCATGCTCTACAACGAGCTGATGCTGGGCGAGAGCGGTCTCAGCAAGCTGGAGCGCGAGATGATCGCCGTCGTGGTCTCCTCGGCCAACCATTGCTATTACTGCCTCGTCGCCCATGGGCAGGCGGTGCGCAAGCTGTCCGGCGATCCGGAACTGGGCGAGATGCTGGTCGCCAACTACCGCGTCGCCCCGCTGGAGCCGCGCCAGCGCGCCATGCTCGATTTCGCCTGGAAGCTGACCGAGAACCCGATGTCGGTGGGCGAGGCGGACCGCGAGGCGCTGCGCGCCGTCGGATTCAGCGCGGAGGACATCTTCGACATTGCCGACACGGCCGCCTTCTACAACATGTCCAACCGTCTGGCGACCGCGGTGGACATGATCCCGAACCGCGAGTACCACAGCCAGGATCGGTAAGGCCGTTCAGCGCCTTCGTCGAGGCCACACAGGGTAGGAATCATGGCGATCGTCCGTTTCTTCGTCCGTCTGTTCGCGCTCATCGGGCTGCTTCTGGTGGCCGGCGCGGTGGCCGTGGCGGTGCTGGTGGTGCGTCATGAACCCACCCTGCCCGACGCGGTGGTGCTGGACCTCGACCTGACCAAGCCGCTGGCGGAGAGCGACAGCGGCAAGATCGGCAGCCTGTTCGAACACCACACCACCCTGCGCGAGGTGCTGGATGCGCTGGACGGCGGCCGGCGCGACCCGCGGGTGAAGGGCGTGCTGGCCCGCTTCGGCGACGACAGCATCGGCTTCGCCCAAACGCAGGAGCTGCGGACCGCCATCGAGCGGTTCCGCGCGTCGGGCCGCTTCGCCGTCGCCTTCGCCGAGGAATATGGCGGGGCCGGGGCGGGCAACCGCTCCTACCTGCTGGCCAGCGCCTTCGACGAGGTCTGGCTGCAGCCGATGGGCACGCTCGGCATCACCGGCCTGTCGGCGGAGCTGCCCTTCGCCCGTGGCGCCCTCGACCAGTTGGGCGTGCAGCCGGACTTCGCCCAGCGCGAGCAATACAAGAGCTTCGCCGAGACCTTCACCAAATCCGGCATGACCCCGGCCAACCGCGAGATGATGGAGGCGCTGGTCACCGATCTCGGCAACCAGCTGGTCGACGGCATCGCCAAGAGCCGGCGCCTCGCCCCCGCCTTGGTCCGCACCGCCATCGACAAGGCGCCATTGCTGAGCAAGGAGGCGCTGGACCAGAAGTTCGTCGACCGGCTCGGCTATGCCGACGAGGCGCGCGACGAGGCGCTGAAACGGGCCGGCGCCGGGGCGGAGGCGATGGAGCCGGCCGATTACCTGTCGGTCGCCGGCAGCCCGAACGGCAAGGGGCCGACCATCGCCCTGATCCACGCCGTCGGCACCATCACCGGCGGCGAGAGTGGCAAGCCGGCGCTGGGCGGCACCTCCGCCGGGTCGGAGACCATCGTCGACGCCATCGAGGAGGCGGCCGACGATCCCGACGTGCGCGCCATCCTGTTCCGCATCGACAGCGGCGGCGGCGCCGTCTCGGCGTCCGAGGCGATCCGGCGGGCGCTGGTCCGGGCGCGGCAGAGCGGCAAGCCGGTGGTCGCCAGCATGGGCGACACCGCCGCGTCGGGCGGCTATTGGATCGCACTCGCCGCCGACCGCATCGTCGCGTCCCCCGCCACCATCACCGGGTCGATCGGCGTCGTCGCCGGCAAATTCGCCATCGGCGGCCTGTCCGACAAGCTGGGCATCCAGTGGGACCGGGTGCAGGGTGGGCGCAACGCCGGCATGTGGTCGCCGCTGCGCCCCTTCGACGACAGCGAAACCGAACGGCTGAACGCCATCATCGACGACACCTACGCCAACTTCCTGCAGCGTGTGGCCGAAGCCCGGCACATGACGCCCGAACAGGCGCGCGGCGTCGCCAAGGGCCGCGTCTGGACCGGCGCCCAGGCCCGCGAACTCGGCCTCGTCGACGATCTGGGCGGGCAGGAGCAGGCGCTGACCCTGGCCCGCACCGCCGCCGGCCTGTCGCCCGACGCCCCGGTGACGCTGGCGCCCTACCCGCCGCCGAAGTCGGTGACCGACCAGCTGCTGGACCTGATGTCCGGCAAGGGCGAACTCGTCGGCGCGCTGGCCGCGGTATCGGAACTGCGCCCGCTGCTGGCCCATCTGCGCCCCCTGCTCGCCGCCACCCAGACCGACGGCGTGCAGGCCCGCATGCCGGCGATGACGCTGGAGCGGTGAGCCCGAGCAGTCAGAAAATTCCCTCTCCCCAGGGGGCAGGGCAATCGCATTTGGCAATCATGATCCTATACAAGGAAGCACGTCATTCCCGCGAAGGCGGGAATCCAGGCTTTTCCATCAGATCCGCCTTGCGAGCCCTGGATCCCCGCCTTCGCGGGGATGACGGAGGTCCCCTCCAAGGAATATGAGTCGCATATGCGATTGCCCTCTCCCCCTGGGAGAGGGGGAGTTCACCGCTCAAAGACATCAACGTCCGAGACGACCGATCATGACAGAGACCGCCGCCAGCCCGTCGCAAGCCGCCGCCGACCATCCCGTCTTCACCCACCAGGAGATCCTGCGGGTGTTCAGCGGGGTGGCACTGGCGATGCTGATGGCGGCGATGGACCAAACCATCGTCGCCACTGCGCTGCCGACGATGGCCAGCCAGTTCGGCGGGCTGGAGATGCTGCCCTGGGTGGTCACCGCCTATCTGCTGACCTCCACCACCACGACGCCGATCTACGGCAAGCTGTCGGACCTCTATGGCCGCAAGCGGGTGCTGCAGACGGCGATCATGCTGTTCCTGGCCGGCTCGCTGCTGTGCGCGATGGCGCAGAGCATGACCCAGCTGATCCTGTTCCGGGGCTTGCAGGGGCTGGGCGGCGGCGGGCTGATGTCACTGGCCTTCACCATCATCGGCGACGTGGTCGCCCCGCGTGAACGCGGACGCTACCAGGGCATGATCGGCGGCGTCTTCGCGCTGGCCAGCGTCGCCGGACCGCTGCTGGGCGGCATCTTCACCGAGACCATCGGCTGGCACTGGATCTTCCTCATCAACCTGCCGCTGGGCGTCGCCGCGCTGGCCATGACGCGCAGCACCCTGTCGCGCCTGCCCGCCGGCCGGGCGAAGCCGCGCATCGATCTGGTCGGGGCGGCGCTGCTGACCGGTGCGGTGACCACCCTGCTGATCGTGGCCACCCGCGGCGATGCGATGGGCTGGGGCAGCCCGGCGGCGCTCGGCCTGCTGGCGGCCGGCCTCGTCATGCTGGCGGTCTTCCTGTGGCACGAGCGGCGGATCGAGGAGCCGATCCTGCCGCTGCACCTGTTCCGCCGTCCGGTGGTGGCGGTGGCGACGCCGGTGGTCGCCGTGTCGGCGATGGTCCTGTTCGCCGGCATCGTCTATCTACCGCTGCACCTCCAGCTGGTGCAGGGCACCAGCGCCACCGTGTCGGGCCTGCTGCTACTGCCGTTGGTGCTGGGCATGACCTTCGGGTCGGTCGGCGGCGGCCGGCTGATCGCGAAGACCGGGCGCTACAAGGCCTTCCCGCTGGCCGGGCTGGCGTTGTCGGGCGTGATGTACGCGCTGCTCGGCACCCTGCCGGAGCTGGCGGCGGACGGGCTGTGGTCGACGCTGATCCTGGTGCCGCTGGGCATGGGTCTGGGGCTGGTGATGCCGGTGATGACGGTGGCCGTGCAGAATGCGGTGGAGCAGCGCGACCTCGGCGCCGCCACCGCGTCGGTCGGCTTCTTCCGCTCGCTCGGCGGGTCGGTCGGTGTCGCGGTGTTCGGCGCCGTCTTCAACGCCGTGGTGTCCGACCGGCTGGAGGGCGCCGGCCTGTCCGGCCGCTCGGTTCTGGACCATGGCGCCGCCGCCCTGGCCACCCTGCCCCCGGCCGCCCGCAGCGGCGTGGTGGCAACGCTGGAGCATGGCTTCGCCACGCTGTTCCTGCTGGCCACGGCGCTGGCGGTCGTCTCCTTCGCCATGACGCTGTTCCTGAAGGAACTGCCGCTGCGGTCCGCCAATCCACGCCGTTCCAAGGCCGCCCCGGCGGCGGAAGGCTGATCGGTCGGGACCGGTTGCTCTACGATTTGTCGCTGGGGAAGTGCCGCTCCTCCCCCAGCCGGTCCTCGATGTAAAGCAGATTGACCAGGACAAGCACGACCACGGCGATCGGCGTCGCCAGGAACATGCCCATGATACCGAACAGCACGCCGCCGGCGGCAATCGCGCCGATGGTAACCACCGGCGGCAGATCGACCACCCGCTTCTGCAACAGCGGCGTTATCAGGTTTCCTTCCACCTGCTGGATGACGAGGTAGAGCCCGGCCACCCACAGCGCGTCCTGCGGTGACTGGGCGAAGCCGATCAGCAGCGCCGGCACTGCCGCCAGGAAGGGGCCGACCAGCGGGATGAATTCCAGCAGCCCCGCCACCATGCCCAATGCCAGCGCCGACGGGATGCCGAGCAGCCAGAGCCCGACCGCGATCATCGTCCCCACCGCCGCCATCGCCACCAGCTGCCCGATAAGCCACTTCCACAGGCTGTCGCCGGCCACCTCCATCACCTCGCACGCCCGCCCCTGCCCGCGCGGCGGCACCAACAGGACGACGCCGCGCTGGTAGACGCCGGGCGACGCCGCCAGATAGAGCGCCGCGAACATCACCACCACCGCATCGCCGACGATGTAGATGAGGGTGGAGGCGAAGCTGCCGAGCTGATTCATCCAGGGCCACTCCTTGCCCTGCTCCACGATGCGCTCGCGCCAGCTGTCCGGCAGCAGCCCGCTGGCTTTGACCACCTGTTCGCGCAACTGGTCGAACTGCGCCGCCATCGAGGTGCCCATCAGCCAGGCGCCGCCGCCGACCAGAACCACCAGCACCAGCAGCACGATGGCCAGCGCCCAGCCGTGGGCCAACCCGGTCCACCGCCGCACATAGCCGGTCAGCCGCTGCAGCAGGATGGCGAACAGAACGCCGGTGAAGATCAGCAGAAGCGTGCCCGACACCTTCCACAGGAAGATCCCCAGCGCCGCCACCCCGGCGACGATCAGCACCTTCCAGGTGAAGACGGCCAGTTCCCCGCGCCCGGCGCGCGCCGGCGGCTCGTCCTGCGTCGCCGCGCCGCCCGGCTTGGCGGCATGGTGAGCGGTGGGCCTGCTGGGTATCGCCATCGTTCGAAACTCCCGCACTTGGCGCCGCCCTGACGGACGGCCTTCGGGGGAGAACGCGCAAAGACCGCCGACGTTGCGGAAAGTCAGCAGGCTAGGTCGTCGGCGATAGTCCGAAAATGGGTATGGAAGCCGCCGGGCGCCGCCCCATATCAAACGTGACGCCAAGGAGTCATTCTCGCTGATGTCACTTGAAGAGCCCGCCTCCCGGCGGGCTTTTTTTTGGGCAGCCCGATCTTACCGCCGAGCTTCCGGCGGGAAGATCAGGGTGACCTTCAACCCCGGCTCATTGTCGCCCAGTTCCAGCCGTGCGCCGTGCAGCGTCGCCACCGCATCCACCAGACTGAGCCCCAGCCCGTTGCCGGGCGAGGCGCGGGCGGTGTCCAGCCGGACGAAGCGCTGCAGGACCTTGTCGCGCATCTCCGCCGGAATGCCGGGTCCGCTGTCGGCGACCTCGATGCTGGCGGCGCGGCCGGGGGCCGGCCCGTCGAGCACCAGCGTGATGACGCCGCCCTCCGGCGTGTATTTGATGGCGTTGTCCAGCAGGTTCGACACCGCCTGCGCCAGAAGCTGGCCGTTGCCGCGGACGATCGGCTTGCCGCGGATGTCCACCGACAGGCTCTGCCCGCGTTCATCCGCCACCGGCTCATAGAGGTCGGCGGCCAATGCAACCACCTCGGCCAGATCGACCGGAACGAAGTCCTGGCGCTTGGCCCCCGATTCCGCCTCGGCGATCGATAGCAGGGCGGTGAAGGTGGCGAGCAGCCGGTCGGCCTCGACGATGGTGTCCTGCAGGACGCTGCGGTAGACCTCCGGGTCCTCCGTCTCGTGCAGCAGCGCCAGCTCGATGCGGGAGCGCAGGCGGGTCAGCGGCGTGCGCAGGTCGTGGGCGACGCTGTCGGTCACTTGCCGCATGCCGGTCATCAGCCGTTCGATGCGGTCCAGCATGGCGTTGAGGTTGCCGGCCAGCCGGTCCATCTCGTCGCCGCCGCCGAAGCGGGGAACGCGGTCGCTCAGGTCGCCGCTCATGATCTGGCGGGTGGTGCGGTTGATCGCCTCGATCCGCCGCATGGCGCCGCGGCTCATCAGCAGCCCGCCCCCCAGCCCGAGCAGGGCGGTGGACCCCAGGATCCAGCCCAGCGAACGGAACATGCGGGTGCGCAGCTGGTCGATCTCGCTCATGTCGCGGCCGACCAGCAGGCGGAACTGCCCCGGCAGCGTGAAGGTCACGGCCTGCGCCGTCGACGGCCGGTCGGTGACCCCGCCATAGTCGGCGACCTTGAAATGGGTCCAGCCGCTGGCATTGGGCACCGCCGCCGGCCAGCCCGACAGGTTGCCGGCCAGGATCGTCCCGGCCGGCGTGGTCAGCAGATAGATGGAGTTGTTGTTGGCGACCGCGCTGCGCGTCCGCACCACGTCGATGAGCCCGGACAGTCCGTAATTGCGGTAATGGTCCTGCAGGCCGGCGACCTCCAGCGCGATGGTCTCGCCGATCTCCTGTTCGAGGAATCCCGCCGTGGTGCGGTAGACGACACCCAGGATCAGCCCGACCGACAGGACGAACATCGCCAGATAGAGCAGCGCCAGCCGGAACGCCGTGGCCCGCACCAGCCGAAAGCCCGCGGCGACGAAGCCGTGCAGGCCGGCGGCCGCGCCGTCATGTTTCATGGAGATGCACCGGGACTCACGCCTCCGCCGCGCGCAGGCTGTAGCCGGCACCGCGCACGGTGTGGATCAGGGGGGTGGGAAAGTCCTTGTCGATCTTCTGGCGCAGACGGGCGATGTGCACGTCGATCACGTTGGTCTGCGGATCGAAGTGATAGTCCCAGACATTCTCCAGCATCATGGTGCGGGTCACCACGCTGCCGGCGTTGCGCATCAGGTATTCCAGCAGCGAGAACTCGCGCGGCAGCAGGTCGATCGCCTTGCCGGCGCGCTTGACGCTGCGCGACAGCAGGTCGAGTTCCAGATCGCCGACGCTGAGGCGGGTCTGCGGCTGGCCGGCGCCGCGCCGGCGCACCAGCACCTCGATCCGGGCCAGCAGTTCGGAAAAGGCGAAGGGCTTGGTCAGGTAGTCGTCGCCGCCGGCCTTCAGCCCCTTCACCCGGTCGTCGACGCTGCCCAGCGCCGACAGGAACAGCACCGGCGTGTCGTTGCCGGCCGCCCGCAGCACCTGGACCAGCGACAGCCCGTCGCGGCCGGGCAGCATGCGGTCGACGATCATCACGTCGTAATGCTCGGCCCCGGCCAGGAACAGGCCTTCCTTCCCGTCGTTAGCGACGTCCACCACATGGCCCGCCTCCTTCAGCCCCTTGGCAAGGTAGCTGGCGGCCTGACGATCATCTTCGATGACGAGAATCTTCATGAGCACGAGTGTAGCCTCCCAAAACAGCCCGGCCAAGCATGACTAGAATCTCCCTCTCCCCGGGGGGAGAGGGAGATTCTTACAGCCTCACGATTCGGCCGGACCTTGCCTCAAGCCTTCAGCTTCAGCGCGACGAAGGACTCGTTGCCCTGGCGGTTGATCAGCATCAGCAGCGCCTTCTGCCCCGCCTTCTCGGCTTCCGCCACCTGATGGCGGACGTCGGCCGGGCTCTTCACCTCGGTGTCGCCGATCCGTTCGATCACGTCGCCGGGGCGGATCGGCACATCAACGCTGGAGGACAGGCCGGTCACCACCACCCCATGGACGTTATCGTCGATGCCCAGCCGCTTGCGCGCCGCCCGGTCGAGCGGGGCGAGCTTCAGCCCCTTCACCGGCGCGACCTCCTCCTGCGCGGCGGAGCCGTTGCCGGTGTCGGCCGAGGCGACCTGCGTCTGGTCGGACAGGCGGTCGATGCGCACCGGAACCGTCTTTTCGCGGCCGTCGCGCAGGATCTTCATCTCGACCGTATCACCGGCCTTGGTCTCCGCCACGTTGCGGGTAAGGTCGCGCAGGGTGTTGACCGGCTTGCCGGCATAGGACAGCACGACGTCGCCCTGGTGCAGGCCGGCGCGCTGGGCCGGGCTGTCGGCGGTGACGTCGGCCACCAGGGCGCCCTTGGCGCTGGGCAACCCCACACTATCGGCAATGTCCGGCGTCACCTCTTGGATCTTCACGCCGAGCCAGCCGCGCTCGACCTTGCCGCTCTCCTTCAACTGGGCCACCACCTCCTTGGCGAGGTTGGAGGGAATGGCGAAGCCGATACCGACCGAGCCGCCGTTGGGCGAGTAGATGGCGGTGTTGATGCCGATCACATGGCCGCTGAGGTCGAAGGTCGGGCCGCCCGAATTGCCGCGGTTGATGGCGGCGTCAAGCTGGAAGTAATCGTCGTAGGGACCGCTGTGGATGTCGCGGCCGCGGGCCGACACGATGCCCTTGGTGACGGTGCCGCCGAGCCCGAACGGGTTGCCGACCGCCATCACCCAGTCGCCGACGCGGGTCTTGTCGCTGTTCGCCCAATCGACCGAGGGCAGCGGCTTGTCCGACTTCACCTTCAAGAGGGCAAGGTCGGTCTTGGCGTCGCGGCCGATCAGCTTGGCCGGCATGGCGGTGCCGTCCTGCAGGGTGACGGTGATCTCGCTGGCGCCGTCGATGACGTGGTTGTTGGTCACGACATAGCCGGCCGGGTCGATGATGAAGCCGGAGCCGAGCGCCCCCATCTTGCCGCGCGGCGCCTGTTCCTGGTCATCCTGACCGCCGCCGGGACCGCCGCCAGGGCCGCCGTTTTGGCCCATCTGGTCCTGGAACTGGCGGAAGAACTCCTCGAACGGCGAGCCGGGCGGGAAGCCGGGGATCTGCGGGCCGCGCTGCGCCCGCGGTTCGGCCTTGGCCTCCTGCGTGGCGGAGATGTTGACGACGGCAGGGCTGACCTTGGCGGCGAGATCGGCGAAGGTCGAGGGGGTGTCCTGCATCATCGTGACGGCGGGCGGCGTGGCGCCGTTCTGCTGAGCCTGCGACACCGCCCAGCCGGCCAGCGCCGGAGCCGTCAGCACGGTCGAACCCAGCAGCAGGGCGGCGACGGTCCGGCGAAAACGGCCCGGACGCTGGGTCTGGTTCGGGGTCTGGCTCTGGGTGGGAGGAAGGGTGGTCATGACGGCGACACTCCAATCAGGCGATTCCGACTTCCGGAAGGCGATGGCCGGCCTTCAGACCGCCGCACCGCCTCACCGCTGTTGTCCTGAACATAGGGAACCGCCCTTCACCGCCGCCTTGCGACCGGATGAAAGATATTTCAGGCAAGGAAACGACTCAGTCGCCGATCAGGTGCAGCGCGATCTCGCGCCGGTGCGGCCGGGCGCGGTGTTCGAACAGGTAGATGCCCTGCCAGGTGCCCAGCGCCGGCTCCCCTTCCATCACCGGGATCGACAGGCTGACGCCGGTCAGGGCCGAGCGGATGTGGGCGGGCATGTCGTCCGGCCCCTCGGTGGTGTGGGCGTAGAGCGACGGGTCCTCCGCCACCAGACGGCGGAAGAAGCGCAGCAGGTCGGCCTGCACGTCGGGGTCGGCATTCTCCTGGATGGTCAGGGATGCCGAGGTGTGGCGGCAGAACACCGTCAGCAGCCCGGTGTCCATGCCCTGCTCCGCCACCCAATGCCGCACCTGGGCGGTCACCTCGACCAGCCCGGCGCCGCGGGTGGGGACGGTCAGCGTCGTGGCGGCTTGTCGCATGGCTTTCTCACTCCGTCTTTTTCACTGGCTTGGCTCCGCGGGCAAGCAATACCAGATGTCTTCGCCCTAACGGATTTGCCGGGATGATTTGTGCCGGCAAAACTGTTGTACCGGGACGGCAAGGAAGGAAGAGCGCGCATGGACATCACCGGCACCCACAGCGTCCCCGGACCGCGCGACCGCGTGTTCGCGGCGCTTTGCGACCCCGGGGTGCTGATGCGCTGCATCCCGGTTCTGGAAGAGATGGAGCGGCTGTCCGCCACCGACTATGCCGCGCGGGTGCGCACCACCCTTGGGCCGATGAAGGCGCGCTTCTCCGGCCGGCTGCGGCTGGAGCCGGAGGACGGCGCCCACCGCTACCGGCTGGTCGCCCAGGGCAACGGCGGGCTGGCCGGCGCGGTGAAGGGCGAGGCGCTGGTGGTGTTGGAGGAAGCGGACGGGTGCACCCTGCTGACCTACAGCCTGTCGGTGGCGCTGGGCGGCGCCGTCGGCCGTCTGGCGGTGAAGCTGGTGCAGGCCAAGACCGACCGCGTGCTCGCCGGCTTCTTCGAACGTTTCACAGCGGAGATCAGGACGGAGATCACGGCGGAGATCGACGGGCCAGCCGGCTGATGCGGCGCAATGCCGCAGCGCCGGCAGGCGAGCAGCGCCTTTCGCAGGTGCAGCATGATGGGTCAGAATAACAGGCGTCGCGGGTGCTCTTTGCCGGTGGAGATGCCGAGTGGTCCTGTCCCAGCCCACTGCCCAAACCCCTGCCCAAACTCCCGCTGCTGACGAGGGCGCCGCCGACCGCCTGATCTTCGGCCGGATCCTGGCGCTGGCCACCGCCGATCCGGTGCGGACGATGCCCCAGGCGCTGGCGCTGACCAAGGCGGATCTGGCGGAGCTTGCCGCGCGTCATGCGCCGCAATTCGCCGACTGGGTCGCCGCCCTGTCCGACGGCGACGAAGCCGGCGAGGACGCCATCGAAGAGGCCGATCTGCGCGCCTTCCTGACCGAGCATGGCGCGCGGGGGGCCGACGAGGAGCGCTGGCTCGCCGCCATCCTGGCCCGCCGGTCGCTGGAGCCGAACCATCTCTGGCAGGATATGGGCCTCCACGACCGCGGCGAACTCAACCTCCTGTTCCAGCGGCATTTCCCGGCGCTGGTGGCGATGAATGCCGGCGACATGAAATGGAAGAAGTTCTTCTATCGCCAGCTTTGCGAGCGCGAGGGGCTGATGCTGTGCAAATCCCCCAACTGCGAGGTGTGCGACGACGTGGAGGTCTGCTTCGGCGAGGAGGCCGGCGATCCGCTGTCCACCCTCTCCCGCCTCGCGCGCGGCGGCTAACCGGGGCGGATAATGGCGGTCAGCGCGGCTGCGCGCCCAGATCCTCGAAGGTCAGGCCCTTGTCGGTGCGGCGGAAGCGGCCCTTGCCGTTGACGGTCAGCGGCGGCTGACCCGGCTGCGGCACGAAGGTGGCGGCGTAATAGCAGTCATATTGGCCGCCATTGTCCTGCCCGCCCTTCAGCTTCGCGTCGACGCAGCCCTGCTTGCGAAATTCGCCGAAGGCGCGGAAGCCGGCATTGCCCTGCCGCTCCAGCGTGCGGCGGGTGTGCGCCTCCACCAGCTTGCGCATGTCGCCCTCCGACGGCTCGCCGGAGCAGGCGGCGAGCAGCAGCGTGGCGAGCAGGATGGCGTACCTCACCGTCCCCCCAGCAGACGGTCCACCCGCTCCTTCAGCGCGGAGAAGGAGGGCGGCTTGACCACGAAGCCGTTGACGCCCAGCGCCATCGCCTGCTTCACGATCTCTGATTCGGTGTGGTTGGTCAGGAACACCACCGGGGCGCGCGGGTTGGCGGCCTCCGTGCTGGCGCGCAGGCGGGCCAGGAACTGCAGGCCGGATACCGGCTTCATGTCGATATCGCAGACGATCAGGTCGGGGTTGACGCGGATCGATTCCCGCATCGCCGTCTCGCCGTCCTCGGCCTCCGCCACATCGCGGAAACCGATCTGGCCCAGGATCTGAACGATGGTGCGGCGGACGAAGGGCTGGTCCTCCACGACCAGGATACGATGCCGGGAATAGTCGATCACCTGCATGTCCATCCGCAATCCTCCGGCCAGATCACCGCTTCCCACTGATACCGTCCGAACCGGCGGCCGGCAACCGATGCTCGGTTACCATGGAGTGGAATATGGTTTTGCTTCTGTAAAGTTTTCGACAATTTGCGCCGCGCGCCGCTATCCGCCGACCTGCACCCGCCCGGGGAACAGGCGCTCCAGCACCGCGCGCAGACGATCCATGGTCAGCGGCTTGTGCAGGCAGTCGTCCATGCCGGCGTCGCGGCACTGCGCGTCGTCCTCGGCATCGGTGCCGGCGGTCAGCGCGACGATCGGCACGCGGCCGGCCTCCCCCGGCAGGGCGCGGATGGCGCGGGAGGCTTCGTGGCCATCCATCACCGGCATCTGAACGTCCATCACGATCAGGTCGAAGCGCTTGTCCGTCGCGGCGGCCAGCCCCTGCGCCCCATCCTCCGCCGTCGTCACGCCATGGCCCAGCGCCTTGAAGAAGCCGGCGGCGACCAGACGGCCGATCGGGTTGTCCTCCACCAGCAGCACCGACAGGGCGGCCGGCCGCTCCATCCGGCGGACGGGGATGCGGATGACCATCCCCTCCCCCGCCCCGCTTTCCGGACCATCGGGCAGCAGGCGCCCCCGCAGCCGCCGCAGCGCCGGCTGGATCGCCGCCAGCAGCAGCGGGCGCAGCCGCGCATCGCCCCGGCGCCGCACCGACAGCTCCGCCCCGTCGTCGACCGGGCGCACCGCCAGCGACACCGAAGCTCCCGCCTCCGCGGTCAGCAGGGACAGCAGCGCCCGCAGTGCCGCGGCATCGCCGGTGAAGCACTCCTCCGCCCCGCTTTCCACCGTCACCGCCCCGACACCGTCCGCCAGCGCGGCGAGCGTCAGGCTTTCCTCGACAGCGGCCTCCCGTCCGACTGGGCGCAGGGCCGAGCACGTGGCGCGCAGGGCGGCCCCCGCCGATTGGACAGCGATCAGCCGCTCCTGCTGGCGCGGCAACAGCGGCGATTCCAGCGCGGCCGAGGTCAGCGCCATCATCGGATCGAGCGCCGCCACCACCGCGTCCCCCGCGGCATCGAGCAGCGATTGCGCCTCTCCCCGTGCCCGCTCCGCCTCGGCTAGCGCCACGCGCAGCCGGTTCTCCCGCATCTGCCGCCGGCGGGCGGCCGACACCACGGCCCGCAGGCACTCGGCAGTGACCTCGCCGGCCGGCAAGGCGTCCTGCGCCCCGGCCGCGATGAAGCCCGCGACCTCATCCCGCGCATCACCCCGGCCCTCACCCTGGCCCTCACCCTGAACGTCCGGCAGCAGCACCACCACCGCCGGTGCCGGGTCCAGCCGGGCCAGCGCCTCGACCGCCGCCACGGTGGGGGCATCCAGCAACACCACCGTCTCGCCCGACGCCGCACCGCCGCCGCGCAGGCGGTCCAGCGCCGCGGCCACGGTCTCCACCCGCGCCGGCGCTCCGAAGACCGGAGCGTAGCGCCGGGCAAGCGCCGCCTGCGAGGACACGAGAAGAACCGGCTCCGGGGTCTTCGCCGTTGCAGCCGCCACTTCAGTCGTCCGCTGGGTCAAGGTTCCTTCGGTCATTTTTCCTCGACGATGCCCTCAGCTCGCGATCGAAATGGGGCCGGACGCGGCGGCGAAGGCCGGGCCCGGATAGCCGTCGCTGACGACGATGCGGTTGCGGCCCGCCGCCTTCGCCTCGTAGAGCGCCCGGTCGGCGCGGCCCAGCGCGCGTTCGATGCTGGAATCCTCGTCGCCGCACAGGGCGACGCCGATGCTGACGGTCATGCGCAGGCATCCATGCCTATGGTCGCCGGGGACGATCGGCACCTCGGCCAGCGCCAGACGCTGACGCAGCCGTTCGGCCACCTCGGTTGCCGAAGCCAGCGGAGTTTCCGGCAGGATGATGGCGAACTCCTCGCCACCCAGCCGGCCGATATGGTCGGTGTCGCGCAGCTCGTCGCGGCAGACCTCCGCCATCCTGACCAGGGCATGGTCGCCCACCGCATGGCCGTGAGTGTCGTTGATCGCCTTGAAGCGGTCGATGTCCAGCATCAGCACCGACACCGCCCGGCCATAGCGGCGCAGCCGCGCCATCTCGACCTCGGCCAGCTCCATGAAGCGGCGGCGGTTGCTCAGCCCGGTCAGCGGATCGGTGGTCGCCATGCGACGCAGTTCGCTCTCCACCCGCTTGCGTTCCGACACGTCGCGGATCACGGCGGTGAACAGCAAGCCATGGGCGTGGTGCAGCTTGGCGATCGACACCTCCGCCGGGAATTCCTGGCCGTCGGCGGTCAGGCCCACGACCTCGCGGCGGTTGGTCATCACCTGGGCCTGGGTCTCCGACACGCTGAAATCGGCGATGTGCGCGTCATGGTCCGGCCGGAAACGTTCGGGGATCAACAGCGACAGCGGACGGCCCAGGATGTCGTCGGCGTCATAGCGGAACAGGCTTTCCGCCGCCCGGTTGAACAGGGTGATGTTCAGGTTGGCGTCGGTGGTCAGGATGGCGTCCTGCGCCAGCCCGATGATGCCCTGCAGCCGCTCCTCCGACAGGCGCAGCTCCTCCTCCAGCCTTTTCCGGGCCATGGCGTGCTGGACGGCGCGCCACATCAGCGGCCCGTCGGTCTGCCCCTTGACCAGATAGTCCTGGGCGCCGTGGGCCAGGATATCCAGCGCGAAATCCTCGTCGTCATAGCCGGTCAGCACCACCAGCGGCAGCGACGGTGCGTCGGCATGCAGGCGGGTCACCGTCTCCAGCCCGAAACTGTCGGGCAGCGACAGGTCGAGAAGCACGACGTCGCAGGCATTGCGGTGCAGCCAGGCCCGCGCCTCCTTCAGCGAGGTGGCGCGCGCAACGCTGGCGCGGCGGGCATAGGGCGTCAGCGACCGGGTGACCAGCCGCGCGTCGGCATCGTCATCCTCGACCAGCAGGATGGCAGTGCGGCCCTCCTCCTGGTCGGCAGTGTCGGATAAGGGCGGCTTGCCGGATAAGGCGATGGACATGGCGGACCTCCCTCACCGTGGCAGCCGGACGACACGGAACCAGTATTCCTCGATGCTCTTCACCGCATCGAAGAAGGCGTCCATGTCCATCGGCTTGGTGATGAAGCTGTTGGCGCCCAGCAGATAGCTGGCGTTCACGTCGCGGTCGACGTCGGATGTGGTGAGGATCACCACCGGAATGGTCTTCAGTTCGTCGTCCGCCTTCAATTCCTGCAGCACTTCGCGGCCGTCCATCCGCGGCATGTTGAGGTCGAGAAGGATCAGGTCCGGGCGGGCGGCGCCGGCGAAGGAGCCCTGGCGGCGCAGATACTCCATCGCCTCCACCCCGTCGCGGACATGGCCGACGTTGCACAGGATGCGCCCGTCGCGCAAAGCGCGCTTGGCGAGGCCGGCGTCGGCCGGATCGTCCTCGACCAGCAGGATCTCGAAGGGGGTGGTCAGGTCCTGCATCAGGGGAATCCTCGGAAGGCGGGGGCGGGCAGATGGATGGAAAAGACGCTGCCGATGCCGGGGCTGGAGGCCACGGTGATGCGGCCGCCCAGCCGCTCCACCATTTTGCGGGCGATGGACAGCCCCATGCCGGTACCGGGATGCTCGTCCCGCGAATGCAGACGCCGGAACACCTCGAAGATCTGATCGCGGTAGCGCGGTTCGATGCCGATGCCGTTGTCGCGCACGTCGATCACGTCATGGCCGTCGGCCCGCCGGTGGGAAATGTGAACCTCCGCCGCACGGTCGGGATGGCGGTATTCGATCGCGTTGCCGATCAGCACGATGAAGATCTCGCGCAGGCGCCGCTCGTCGCCCTGCACCTCCGGCAGGTCCGCCGCCGTCACGGTGGCCCCCGCTTCGGCGATGCGCCGCTTCAACGCGGTCAGGGCGGCCTTCAGCGCGTCGCCCGCCGGCACGACGACGCCGCCCAGCGGCACCCGGTCCTCGGCCAGGAACAGCTGGACGTCACGCAGCAGCATCTTCAGCCGTCCGGCGCCCTCGACGATCTCGCGGATGAAGCCCTCGCTCTCCTCGTCCAGCCTGCCCTTCTGCTGCCTCTCCAGAAGCTGGGCATAGCTGGCGATGGCGCGCAGCGGCTCCTGCAGGTCATGGGCGGCGGCATAGGCGAACTGTTCCAGCTCGTTCTTGGTGCGGCCAAGCTCGGCGGTGCGCAGGTCCACCTGCCGTTCCAGCGAATAGCGGCGGCTGACCGCCATGAAGGTGATCGCCTCGGTCAACAGGGCCAGCAGCAGGAAGGCGGCCTGGAACCCGCGGAAGGTCGGGTCGGCATGGGCAAGCGCCTCCCAACTGCTGCGGGGTGCCAGCGCCAGTTTCCAATGGCCTTCCGGCAGATTGATCCGCTCGATCAGCGGGTCGTTCCGCAGCGCCGATGTGTCGCCCGCCACCCGCTGGCCGGCTTCCGTCACCAGGGCGAAGCCCAGATGCGGCGGCACCCGGTCGAAGCCCACCTCGTCCAGAATGGCGCCGACGTCGAACACCAGCCCGACGGCGCCCCACGGCTTTTCCGGTCCATAGACGATCTGACGGGCGATCAGCCCCTGCCCGCCCTGCAGCAGGCCGACCGGTCCGTGGATGGTCACGTCGCGGCTGATGATGGCGCGCTGCACGGTCTCGGCAAAGCCCGGACGGGGATCCTTCAGCAGGTCGTTGCCCAGGACTTTCGCGTTGCCTTCCACCGGATAGACGATGCGGACGACGAAATCCGGAGCGGCGGAAATGTTGCGCACACCCACCACCGAGCGTCGCAGGCTTTCCGCATAGCGCGGGAACTGCTCGGCGAGATTGCCGGCGCCGGACGCCACCTCGACGAAGGCGGTCAGGCCGCGGACCAGGGCGAGACGCTCGTTCAGCGCGCTGGACAAGGTGCCGGCCAGCGAGGAGGCGGTCATCGCCGCGCCGGCGCGGTATTCGGCCACCTCGATGCGGACATAGACGTCGCTCATCCAGAGATAGCCCAGGGCCAGCACCAGCGTCACCGCCGCCTGAAGGGCGGCAAGCTTCCAGATGCGCCGTCCGGCGGACAGCAGGCGGCGCAGAAGGACCGGAAACGGCCGGCGCAGGACGGGCGATGGCTGCACCGTCATTGCGGGCTCGGGGCCTCCCCGCCCTTTTTCCCACCTCTCTCCACCTGTCCAACCAGGGCCGGCAGGACCATGCGGAACAGGCTGCCGCAGGGACGCCCGTCCCCGCCGCACAGATCGTCCGCGTCATCGGCAGGAAGGTCGTCGACCCACAGCCGGCCGCCGTGATGCTCGACGATCTTCTTGCAGACCGCCAGCCCGACGCCGGTGCCCTCATACTCGTCGCGGCGGTGCAGCCGCTGGAAGATGCCGAAGACACGCTCGCGGTCCTCGGCGGCGATGCCGATGCCGTTGTCGCGGATGTCGATCCGCCAGACCGCGACGCCGTCCTGCCGATCCGCCGCCACGGCGACGCGCACGATGGGCGGACGGCCGGGCTCGCGGTACTTCACCGCGTTGCCGATCAGGTTCTGGAACAGCCGCATCAGTTCGTTGTCGTCGCCGGTGACCGTCGGGGTCATACCAACGCCGGCCGCGGCCGGCGGCGCGCCGTCGCCGGCGATCCCGACGGTCACCGTGGCGCCGGCGTCCTGCACCGCCACCTCCAGGTTCAGCAGCGCGAGACGCAGCGGTTCCTCCAGCGGCACCGGCCGGAAGGGCTTGGCCTTGCGCCCGACCCGCGAGTATTCCAGCAGGTCGACGATCAGCCGGTCCATGCGCTGGGCGCCGTCGCGGGCGAAGTCGATGCACTCCCGCCCCTCCTCGTCCAGCGACGTGCCCAAGCCGCGCTCCAGCAGGGTCAGATAGCTGGTGATGACGCGCAAGGGCTGGCGCAGGTCGTGCGAGGCGACGTAGGCGAAGGCCTCCAGCTCGGCATTGGATCGTTCAAGCTCGCGCGTCTTGCGGCGAAGGGCGTCGGCGGCCAGGCAGCGTTCGGTGATGTCGTGGATCAGCGACATCAGCATGGTGCGGCCATGCACGACGATGTTGCTGATATAGACCTCGACATCGCGAAGCTCGCCGGAGGCCAACCGGTGACGGAACTGGAAATGCCGCTGCCCGGCGCTGCCCGCGTGATGCAGGTCCCGCTCCACCTCGGCGCGCGGGGCGGCATTGATGTCCTGGATGTGCATGCTGCGCAGCCGGTCGAGCGGATAGCCGTAAAATTCCGCCGCCGCCGGGTTGGCGTCGACGATCCGCCCGTCCGCCGGGTCGACCAGCAGCTTCACCGCGCAGCTGGCGACGAAGATTTGCTCGAACAGTTGCTGCCGTTCCAGCAGGGCCTGTTCGGCATGCTTGCGTTCGCTGATGTCCATCACTGCGCCGACGATCCCGGCCGGCTTGCCGCCGGTCCGGCAATAGACCGCCTTGGAGAACAGCACGTCGCGCAGCGTCCCGTCGGCGCAGCGCAACTGCGTCTCGTAGCTCTGCGGCTTCTGGTCGGCCAGCAGGGCCTTGTCCACCGCCTCGTCGGCCTCGGCGATGTGCGGCGGGGCGAGATCGAAGACGGTGCGGCCGAACAGCGCCTGCCGGTCGATGCCCATCCAGCGTTCGAAGGCGCTGTTGGCGTCGACGTAATGGCCCATCACGTCCTGCACGAAGATCGGCACCGGCACCGTGTCCAGCAGCACGCGCTGGAAGCCGGCGCGGTCGTTCAGCGCCTGTTCGGCGCGCCAGCGGACGGTGACGTCCTCCACCACCCAGACATAGCCGCGCCCGGGATCGCCCGCCTTCACCGACCGGCCGATCAGACGGCAGCGGATGTCGGCGCCGTCGGCGCGGCGCATCACCACCTCCTCGTCGAACTGGCCGCCGGCCTCCATCCGGGGATAGGCGCGCCGGCCCACCTCCTCGAACACCCCGTCGTTGCCGTAGATGACGCGGGCGCTGCAGCCGACGATGTCCTCCAGCCGGTGCTGGAAGGTGGCGGCCACCGATTTGTTGACGCGGCGGATCACCCGGTCGCGGTCGACCAGCAGGACGCCCACCGGCGCGTTGTCGAGAATGGCGTCCAGCTGCAGCCGGCTCTCGGCCAACTCCTCCTCGATGCGTTTGCGGGCGGTGATGTCGACATGGGTGCCGATCATACGGGACGGGCGGCGCTCCGCATCCCAGCTCACCACCCGGCCGCGGTCGAGGATCCAGAGCCACGCCCCCGACTTGGTGCGGACCCGGTGCTCGCATTCATAGACCGGACGCTCGCCCGACAGATGCGCCGCCAGCGCCGCCTCGACCAGCGGCAGGTCATCGGGATGCACGCGGGAGCGCCAGAACTCGACATGCGGCGGCACCTCGTCCGGCGTGAAGCCCAGCATCGTCTGCCATCGCGGGCTGTACCACACCGCGCCGCTGGCCATGTCCCAATCCCACAGCCCGTCGCCGGCGGCGTCGGTTGCCTGATACAGCCGCGGAACCGCCGATGCCTGCCGGCCGCGCCGCCAGCGCAGGCGGGTGCGGGGCATCCGTCCGGTCCCCGACGTGGTGTTCGGCGGCGTGGTGTTCGGCGGCCTGGCAATCGGGGGGCCGGCGACGGTCTGGAGGAGTCCCGACCGCGACGCGTCCTGCTCGGGACATTCCATCAAGGGGGACAAGGTTGTGGTGTTGACCATGGATGCGGCCGGCCCTCGATTCCGTGCAAGCGGCGGGACGCGTGAACGAGCACAGGATCCCGGCGACAAGCCCAATAATACTCCTTCACTCCCTAAGGTCTCCCTTGCGAAATTGTCACAGGGGAGCATCCCTCAACCTAGGGGAAGGAGAAGACACGCAAAGTTCCGCGTCGACCACTGTTGGGAAGGCGCCGGATACTGCCGGAACTGTTCAGGCTGCCACGTCGACCGGCGAACGATCCTTCGTGGCGATTTCGACGGCCCGATCGAAGTCGCGCGACATCGTCTCGCCATCGAAGGCGAGATGGATGCGGTTATGCTCCACCGCCTTGACCGCGACCGTCGCCTCGGCGCCGTAGCGGTCCAAGCGCAGCTTGCCGGTGGCGCCCGCCAGCGAACGGCCGTCGGTTGCCGTCACCGGGTCGATCATCGCGCCGCCGATCGACAGGTTGCGCACGGTCACCGCCAGACGGTCTCCGCCGATCAGCAGTGTCCCCGTCTCTTCCACCTGATAACGCGGCTTGCGCCGGCGGTCGGCGTCGCCGGTGGAGGTGCGGACGATGCGGACCAGCACCTTGCGCAGGCTCTCGATGGAGCGGGCGACGTCGCCGGAGCCGTGCTTGACCTGGGTCGCCTGCTCGCCGGTGCGGTCGGCCTCCTCCGACACCGCGGCGATGCGGTACGACACCTCCTGCGCCGCGGTGGAGGTCTCAACCACGTTGCGGCTGATCTCCTGGGTGGCGGCCGACTGCTCCTCCATTGCCGCAGCGATCGAGCCGGCGATGTGGTCGATCTCGGCGATGGTCTGGCCGATCGCCTCCACCGCCTGCACCGCCTGATCGGTCACCGACTGGATGGCGGTGATCTGGCGCGTGATCTCCTCGGTCGAGGAAGCGGTCTGGTTGGCGAGGTTCTTCACCTCCTGCGCCACGACGGCGAAGCCCTTGCCGGCCTCCCCCGCCCGCGCCGCCTCGATGGTGGCGTTGAGCGCCAGAAGATTGGTCTGGCCGGCGATGGACTGGATCAGGTTCACCACCTCGCCCACCTTCGCCACCGTCTCCGACAGGGAGCGGATGGTGGCCTGGGTGTGGTGGCCGCTTTCCACCGCACGGCGGGTCACCGCGCTGGAATGGGCGATCTGCGAGGAAATCTCGCGGATCGAGGCGGCCAGCTGCTCGCTGGCGGCGGCGACGGTCTGGGCGTTGGCCAGCGCCTGGCCCGCAGCCGACGCCACGGTCTGGGCGTTGATGCTGACCCGCTCGGCCGAGCCGGACATGCCTTCGGCGTCATTGGCCATGGCGCCGGTGCGCTGGGCCACCTCCTCCACCGCACGGCCGGCCTCGCGCTCCACGGTGGAGGCCATGGACTCCAGCGCGCGGCGCCGCTCCTCGTCGGCCTGACGGGCGCGTTCGACGCGCTCCTGCACGGCGTAGCACAGCCGGGCTTTCAACCCGCGCAGCTGCCCGGCGATGGGATGGAACTCGACCGCGGTCGGCAGGTCGATGATGTGGGTCTGGTCGTTGCGGGCGATGGCGTCGAAATCGGTCGAGAAGTCGGCAAGCGGCCGCCGCACGGTGCGCAGCAGCATGAAGCCGCAAAGCACGGCCGCCACCAGCACCGCCAGCCCGGCGGCCACCGCGAAGACCAGATGCCAGCGGAAATCCCCCAGCGCCCCTTCATATTCGCCACGGGCAACGGTCAGCTGCAGCTGCAGCAGGTCCTTGTTGGTCTGGAAGGCGGCCTGGAACAGCGGGTCGATGCGGTCGCGGACCATCACCTCCAGCCGCAGCGAATCGCCCTGGCGCGCCAGCTCCACCGCCGGCTTCAATCCTTCGTTCAGGAACGCGGCGCGCTGCCTGGCGAAATGCTCCGCCAGTTCCTTCTCCTCAGACGTCAGATGGGTGGTGAGAAACTCCGCCCACAGCCGGTCGATGGTTGCGGCATTGCCGGAGATGCGCTGCTCCCGGCCGGTGATCACCTTGGAGTCGGTGCCGTCGCGGGTATCGATGATGAGCTGCTGCAGCGTCTGCACATTGTCGCGCATATGGTCCAGGATCTGGCCGATCTGCACGGCGGGAACCGTCCGGTCCTCATACACCGTCTTCAGCGACGCGTTGCTGTCGGACATGCCGCGCAGCGTGACGCCGCCCACCACCAGCATCGACAGGACCATGAAGGCGAAGATCAGGGTCAGCCGCCCGGTGATGCTGGCCACCCAGCGCCGCAGCGCCGCAGCACCGCCCCGCGCCACCGCCTGTCCCTCACGCACCGAGAGATGGCGCGCCCGTCCTTCGCGAATGTCGGCGTAGAGCCGTTCCGTCGCCGCCACCTGCTCGCGCGACGGCTTGGTGCGGATGGAGATGAAGCCGGTCACCGTCCCGTCCTCCACCACCGGGGTGACGTTGGCGCGGACCCAGTAGAAGTCGCCGGTCTTGGTCCGGTTCTTCACCAGCCCTTCCCACGGCCGGCCGCCCTTGATCGTCGCCCACAGGTCGGCGAAGGCCTCCTTCGGCATGTGGGGATGGCGGATCAGGTTGTGCGGAGACCCGATCAGCTCGTCTTCGGCATAGCCGCTGATGTCGACGAAGGCCTTGTTGACGAAGGTTATGCGGCCGCCCGTGTCGGTTCTCGACACCAGCAGCACGCCGTCTTCCATCTCGATTTCGCGGTCGGTGATCGGTTCATTGAGACGCATGGACGGAACCTCGTCGGGCAAGGGGCAGGTTCGGCAGCGCAAGGGATGCGCGGCCAGGATGCGGACCAGGGGAAAACAACATCGCCGGAAAAAAGCGATGGCTCGATACAGCTAACGGAATGGTATTTCGTCTACTCTGGGTAGGCACCGCCCCGCACTGATGCAGATCAAGTCAGCAAGAGGTGTGCCATGCACGCACTGCCGGCCGAAAAGCGGACTTCCGGGATAACCCCAATGGACGGAAACACCCGAGAGGACGGGGGGATGCCGTCGCCCGGCGGGCGCCATATGCATTCAGCGTCGCAGTTTGCGAGAAAAAACGCATACGAGCCACCAAATTGCCAGATTGCAAAAGACTATATGGTGACTGGAGAATAAAGCCGGCTTTATCAGCGAAACGTCATAAAAGAAAAGCCCCTCTCTCGACTTGAGGGAGGGGCTTTCAACACTGCGACAGTTCGCCGCAGCATTTGCGGGCATGTACTATAGACGTAACGTAGTCAGGACTTCGCCATCAGCTGTTCCAGCCAATGGATGTCGTAATTGCCGTCGATGAAGGCCTGCTGGGCGATGATGCGGTCATGCAGCGGCAGCGTCGTCTGGATGCCGCCGATCACATACTCCTCGATGGAGCGGCGCAGGCGCATCAGGCACTCGTTGCGAGTGGTGCCGTGGACGACCAGCTTGGCGATCAGGCTGTCGTAATGTGACGGCACGCGGTAGCCGTCATAGAGAGCCGAATCGACACGGACACCCAGGCCGCCCGGCGCGTGATAGCCGTCGATCTTGCCCGGCGACGGGATGAAGGTCTCCGGGTTCTCGGCGTTCACCCGGCATTCGATGGCGTGGCCTTCGAAGCGGATGTCCGACTGGCCGTAGCCCAGCGGCGCGCCGGCGGCGACGCGGATCTGCTCGCGCACCAGATCGATGCCGGTTATCATCTCGGTGATGGTGTGTTCGACCTGCAGGCGGGTGTTCATTTCGATGAAATAGAACTGCCCGTCCTCGTACAGGAACTCCATCGTGCCGACGCCGCGATAGCCGATGGCCGCCGCCGTCTTGGCCGCCAGATCGCCGATGAAGGCACGCTGTTCGGCGTTCAGCGCCGGACTCGGCGCCTCCTCGATCACCTTCTGGTGCCGGCGCTGGACCGAGCAGTCGCGCTCGCCGAAATGCACGCAGGTGCCGTGGGTGTCGCCCAGGAGCTGGATCTCGATGTGCCGCGGATGGCCGAGATACTTCTCCAGATAGACCTCGTCGTTGCCGAAGGCGGCGCGCGCCTCGCCACGGGCCAGCTGATAGGCTTCCTTCAGCTGGTCGGGGTTGCGGGCGACCTTCATGCCCTTGCCGCCGCCGCCCGCCGCCGCCTTGATCAGCACCGGATAGCCGGTCTCGTGGGCGACTTTCTCCGCATCTTCCAGCGACGTCACCGGACCGTCGGAACCGGGCACCACCGGCAGCCCCTGTTCCATCACCGTCTTCTTGGCGGTGACCTTGTCGCCCATGATCCGGATATGCTCCGGCGTCGGGCCGATGAAGGTGAAGCCGTGCTCCTCCACCATCTCCGCGAACTGGGCGTTTTCCGACAGGAAGCCGATGCCGGGGTGGATGGCGTCGACATTGGTGATCGACGCCGCCGACAAGATGGCCGGAATGTTGAGGTAGCTGTCGCGCGCGGACGCCGGGCCGATGCACACGCTTTCGTCGGCGAGGCGGACGTGCATGGCGTCGGCGTCGGCGGTGGAATGCACCGCCACGGTCTGGATCCCCATCTCGCGGCAGGCGCGGTGGATGCGCAGAGCGATCTCACCACGGTTCGCGATCAGGACCTTTTCGAACATCGCCAAGGGAATGCCCCGCTTACTCGATGATGAGGAGAACTTCGCCGAACTCGACCGGCTGGGCGTCGGACACCAGCACCTCGGCGACGGTGCCGCCGCGCGGGGCCTTGATCGGGTTCATGACCTTCATCGCCTCGATGATCATGATGGTCTGGCCGGCCTTGACCACGTCGCCCGGACGAACGAAGGGCGTGCCGCCCGGCTCGGCCGCCAGATAGGCGGTGCCGACCATCGGCGAGGTGACCGCGCCCGGATGGTTCACCGGCTTGCCCGCCGGAGCCGCCGCGGCGGCGACCGGGGCGGCCGCCAGGACCGGGGCTGCCTGGACGGCGACCGTCTGGGCGGCGGTCGGGCGGGTGACGCGGATGCGCTTTTCGCCCTCGGCGAACTCGATCTCGCTCAAGCCCGTCTCACGCAGGAGGTCCGCCAGCTTGCGGACCAGATCGCCGTCGATGTCGAAGCTCGCCATGATGTCAGTCGTTCCCGTTTCCTTAATCGCGGTCGATGATGTTCGCGATGGCGTCCAGCGCCAGAAGATACCCGTGCGGCCCGAACCCGCAGATCATCCCCCTCGCCACCGGCGAGATGTAGGAGTGATGGCGGACCGGCTCGCGCTTGAAGATGTTCGACAGATGGACCTCGATCACCGGCAGCTCCGACAGGATCAGGCTGTCCATGATCGCGACCGAGGTGTGGGTGTAGGCGCCGGCGTTGATGACGATGCCGTCATTCTCCGTGCGCGCCTGCTGGATCCACGAGACCAGTTCGCCTTCGTGGTTGGACTGCCGGAAATCCACGGTCAGACCCAGCTGATCGGCACGCTCGTGGCAGGCGGCCTCCAGGTCGTCCAGGGTCATCGACCCGTAGATTTGCGGCTCCCGCACGCCCAGCATGTTGAGGTTCGGCCCGTTGAGGACCAGAATCGACGCGTCGATGGCCACGGCCCGCGCCCCTTTTCCATGATCGAAACCGCGCGTTTATAGCACGAAGCACCGTCCTGTCCATGGCGACGGGGGCCTATGGCGCGGAAAAGCGCGGCATCGAACCGGAAAATCGCCCCGGCCACCCCAAAGACCGCGCAAAACCGAGGGAAATCAGGGAAGAGGCTGAACCGTGTGGGCGGCCAGCAGCCGGCGATAAACCCCCTGCTGTTTCAGCGTCTTCAGCCCGTCGTTGAAGGCGGCGACCATCGCTTCGGCCCCCGGCGTGGCCCGCCCCACCACCAGATGCAGGGTCACCACGGCGAAGGGCCGCTCCGATACCCGGATCTCTTCGGCCAGACCGGCACGGGCGATCGCCGCGGCGGCGCTGTATTCGTCGATCACCAGGGCGTCGGCCCGGCCGGTCGCCACCATGCGCATGCAGGCGCCGAGGTCCGACGGCGTGTGCCGGGTCAACCGCCCCAGCTGCACCAGCTCCTCCAGCTCGGCCGGCAGGGCGTAGCCGACCGGCTGGCAGACCGTCCGCCCGCGGAAGTCCGTCACGCCGCCAGAGTCGCCGCCGGGCTTGCCGCCGGCGCCGCCGTCATGGAACTCCATCGCCGACCGCTTCGACAGATAGACGAACTGCCGCACCTCGATCACCGGGTCGGAGAACAGCACCTCGCGCTCCCGTTCGGGCGTGCGGACATAGGGGAAGGTGGCGAGGAAACGGCCCAGGACCACGCCGTCATAGCCCCGCTTCCACGGCATGAAGCGCACGTCGTAGCGGCGCCCGCCGACCGCGAAGGCCTGGCGGACCAGCTCCGTCACCAGACCGCCGCCCGGCAGATCCTCGCCGGTGTAGGGGGCATAATCATTGCCGGTCACCAGATCCAGGCCGGTGTAGGGCGTCGGCACCGGGCCGGATTGCGTCTCCAGCGCCGATGGCCGAGCCGGTGCGGCACACAGAAACAGCCCGGCCATGACGGCGCCAAGCGCCGCTCGTCTCACCCCGCCTGCCGCGCCGCCTGCCGAATCCCGCAAGTCCACTGGTCGTCCACCGGTGAGTCCCGCGCCGCCGTCCGGCGGGCGAGCGGAGATCTAACGGCCCATCCGTTGCACTGTAAAGGGTGGCCGAGGTCCTATGCGGGCCGCGGTCATTCCGCCGCGGCGGCCGGGCCGGGCGCGGCTTCCCGGGCGCGGCGGCCGGCCGGATCGGTGTAGAGGTCGTTGACGCGCTGGACATGCACCGCCGTCGCCTCGCGGATGGCGAAGATCGCCCGGCGCGCCCGCCCGCCCCAGCCGGCCGGCTGCTTGGCGAAGATCGAACGGAAGAAGCGCGTGTTCTTCAGGAAGGCCGCCCGCAGGTCCAGGTCGACGTCGCCGAAGCGGTCGCTCAGGGACGCGGCGATGCGGCGGGCAAAGAACTGGCGAATCTTGAAGTGCCCGGCCAGGAACAGCCCGCCCAGCAGCACGGCGGTGCCGATCAGGTGCAGCGGCAGCCCGCTGTCGCCGGACTCGGACAGCCAGCCGAGGAAAGCGCCGAAGCCGCCGCCCACCGTCTGGACCACCGTCCCCAACAGCGCCAGCAGCAGCACGCCCCAGACCGCGTCGCCGGTCAGCACGCGGCGGCGCCACGTCGCCATCGCCTCGCGCAGCTTGGGCAACACCTCGCCCTCCAGCTCCTTGGTCAGGCTGTCGATCGAACCGATGATGCGGTAGGCGCGGGCGACCTCCACCTCGTTGATGCGGGTGTGGATCTCGGCGAGGTCGTGGTCGCGGCGCGCCTCGTAACGGGCGCGGCGGCCATCATCCTCGATGTCGACGGCGGAGCGCTGGTCGTAGATGGCGTAGAAGCGGCCCGACACCAGCCCGGCCTGGGCGATGGCGCGCTGCCAGGCGCCGAACACCGCCTCCAGATTGTCCTCCTTGGCCGTGGTGTCGACCTGATTGAGGATGTAGCAGACCTTGCGGGCGTCGGCGCGGTTGACCGTCTTGGCGACCAGATGGCGCAACGTGTCCTGCATCGCGCCCGGTTCCGGATGGCGGGCGTCGAAGAACACCAGCACGAGGTCCGACAGCTCGACGATATGGTCCACCAGCCGCAGGACCGAGCGGCGCTGGTCGTCGGCGTCGAAGCCCGGCGAATCGATGAAGATCTTTCCCTTGGTCCGCGGCCCGGCCAGCGTCTTCAGTTGAAGGTAGTTGTCGATCCGCTTGCCCTCGCCGGCCGCCACCTTCTCGATCTCGTCGGCGATGCGATAGAAGGGAAAGCGCGGGTCGGCGTTCAGCGCGGTGCCGGGCAGCGCCTCCTTGCGGGTTTCCGGCCCGTGGCAGATCACGGTGAACTTGTCGTCAACCGCCTGATTGCCGGTGTTCTGCAGAACCTCGCCCAGATAGCCGTTGAGGAAGGTCGACTTGCCGGCCGAGAAGGTGCCGAGCACCGCGACCATCGGCCACCACGGAATGCGGGTGGTCAGCGATTCATGGCGGTCGATCAGCCCAAGCCCGGCCAGGATGCGGTCGAAGGCGCGGAAGGTCGGAAGGACCGGCAGCAGGTTGGGGTTTTCCGCGCGCAGATGGGCATCCAAGGCCGCAAGGCGCTGCTGAAGGGCTTGCCGGGGGGTCATGGGCGGGCGAATTCCACTGTTGCACGGGCCGGGAAGACGGGCCGGAGAGAGGACGGCGGCCCGAATAAGGACGGCCTTTCTCTAGCACGGGCGGGACCGGCACCGGACATGAAATCTCCCTCATCATCCGTGCGGAGACCCTGGCGGGGTCGTCCGACCGGGCGCGGGAACATGGCGGGCGGCCGTTGCGTTCCCTCGCGATGGACGACACCGACGGCGACCGCGACAGCCCCTCCACCTCCGTGCCCGCCGGGTCGGAGCAGGAGCATCGGCTGACCGCGGAGGAACTGGCTTTCCTGCTGCGCGACCCGATGCTGCAGGCGCGCGAGGCGGAGCGCGCCGCCCGCTCCAACCGCAGCCGCACCGAACGCCGCGCCGCCGACCCGGCCTATGCCGAGCGGCTGCGCGCCGGCGACCGCGAGCGCCAGCGGCGACGGCGGCGGCGCGACTCCATCGGCCGTCCCGAACCGCCGGAGCAGCCGGCCGCCGCCCTGCCCGACCTGACCCAGGCGCAGGCGGCAGAGCGGCTGGCCGAGCACCTGAACCGCAGCGCCTCCGCCCAGGCGGCGCAGCTGTGCGCGCGGCCCGACCGCATCCGCCTCTATGCCGAGGCTTTCGTCGCCTACCGCACCCTGTCGGCCGACGGTGTCCGCCCGACACGCGGCGCGCTGGCCGCCCTGCTGAAGTCCCGCTTCGGCCGCAGCGTCACTCCGTCGCAGGTTCAGAAGCTGCGCGACCATGTCGAGGGGTTTGCCGCCGCCGGTGGCCCCTGGGCGGTGCCGCCCGCTTCCAGGTCCACTGCTGCCCGGACGGGGATTGGCGGCAAGGCCGATACGGATTGTCACGCTCCACGGCCCTCGCGGCCCTGAATCCGCCCTGTCGGGTGCCGATCGTTGCCGCGAAAATATAGTTAATTATGTATTAACGATAGCCTGACCAACGATGCCGGCCCGTACTGGCTGGCCGCAGGCGCGTGACGCAGTGTATCGGCCTGTCGAACAGAAAGTTGTTCTGCAATCGTCCGAATATTTACCACAACCAGAAGCTTTCTGATCACCATTTGTGGCGGTAAAAACCCTATCCGGTCACGATCGTCGAATTCCTGTAAACAAAAAGCTATCGACCCAACCATTGGGCGAACCGGAAGATTCCGGCATTTCCGCAAAAGAGTTGAATGCAGGGATCGGACAAGCCCTTCTGGCAATTGATCCTCATCACCTGCGAAATAATACAAAGCTGTAACACGACAACTCTCGCGAATGCTGCGGCACCATCGATGCCTATCGGAATATGACGACCGCGCACCAATATTCGAAAGTTTTCTCTTGAACATCCCCAAGGAATGTGTGAACAATCTTTTCATTCTCGCAAAGAGAGGCTGCGGAAGACTGGGCATCGGAGACCAATGGACATGAGTGAACCGACGGCGCGCAAAAGAGGACGACGCGGATCGCCGGAATCCTGGTCCGTGGACGCCCATGTCGGGCAGCGCGTGCGGATGCGCCGGACCCTTCTGGGAATGAGCCAGGAAAAACTTGGCGAGGCGATCGGCCTGACCTTTCAGCAGGTTCAGAAATACGAGCGCGGCTCCAACCGCATATCGGCCGGAACCCTGTACCGTCTTGGACAGGTGCTGGATGTTCCGGTGAGCTTCTTCTTCGACACCTACAACGATGCCGGCGGCCTGCGCCGCTCGCGCGTCGGCTTCCAGGAGTCGGACGACGACGACACCCAGATCAGCCGGCGCGAGGCGCGGCTTCTGCGCCTGTGGCGCGCCGCCCCCTCCCATGTGTCGGACGAGATGCTGTCGCTGCTCTCCGCACTGTCACCGGAAATCAAGGAGCCGCCGGAAGGCCCCGACGAGGGCGAGGACGGCGATCCCGACTCCTCGACGTCCCAGGACCCGATGCAGTCGTCCGATGGTGGCAGCAGCCTGGCGGACAGTGAAATCGTTGCCGCGGTCCCGGAGAGGGAAAGCGCCCGCAAGGCCGGCCGCACCGTCCGCAGCGATGCGCCGCGGGTCAAGCCGGTGAAATCCGCCGACAACTCCAGCGAGAGCAAGGCGCGCCGCCGCCATGGCGCGGTTTGGGACCCGACCGACATCCTGCGTGCGACCAAGCCGTCGCCGCGAAGCTGAAGGCGACAGGGCGACAGGGCGACAGGGCGACAGGGCGACAGGGCGACAGGGCGACAGGGCGACCGACAGGCCGCCGGCACATGATCCGCATAGCAAAAAGGCTCCGCATCGGTCGATGCGGAGCCTTTTTGCTTGGAATGGCTTCTCGTGGAATGGCGCACCCGGGGTGTCGGCTGAGACAGCCGACGCTCCGATGCCTACCAGCTGCGAACCGGGCCGACGTCGAGATGGACGAAGCCGCTGCGCGGGTAATAGCCGACGCCGCCCGACTGCATCGACTTCGCCAACTCCGAGATGGCGCGCAATTGGGTGTCGGGCAGGCGGATGTCGATGGCCATGCCGCGGGTGTGATAGCTTTCCTTCGCCACCCCGCGCGACCGGCGCCGCGCCATCGCATTGGTGCGGCGGGAGCGGTAACCGCAGATCACTTCGAACGGATCGTCCGACCCGACGCTCTGGTGAACGCGGGCGAGCAGGTCGAACAGGCGCGGATCGTAACGGCAGACCTGCTTGGCCCGATGGTCGCGCAGAAGCACGTCCAGCTTGCGCAGCGCATCCGGCCGGTAATGGCCGTCGGCCCAATAGACGCCGTCGAACCGCTCATGCGTGTTGATGTTGTGCAGGCTGATGCGCCGGACGCTGCCGGCAAGGGGAGCGGCCTCCGCGCTGCCCGACCCCAGAAGGACCGGCGCCGTCGCCACACCCGTCGCCACGCTGGTGGCGACCCCCGTCATCAATCCCGAAGCGGCCGGAAGGGCCGACGTTACCGCCGCGGCGGCAAAACCCAGGAACCCGCGCCGACCGATGGCCGGAGCGGCACGCTCGTCATCCCCCAAATGCATCCCCGAACCTCGTCGTTTTACGTTTTTGGCCGTTCTACGCTGTGGCCGTTCGGCGTTTGGCGGGTCGCGTGGCGCCCGCGGCTGGTATAACCTTATGACCAACGCTGGTCCGAAGCGTCCCGTCTGGTGTGAATCGTCTCCGGACGGATATCCGTATAAGGAAGGTCATCGGTCGAGGCAACCAAAAAATTTTGCACTGTGACCTTCTTGCATAGGCACGTCATAGGACGGCGGCAGGAAGATCACACCGGGAGAATGATCGACGGAATTTCGCGCCGCACGCCTCGCCTTCCATTATTGCGTTGCATAAATTGTTCGAAAGGGCCGCGGCGCGTTCATTCGTACGCACAGCCGGCCCACTGTGACAGAGGGTATCCGACATGACCGTTTCCGCCGACCTCCGCAAGCCCCGCAAGCTGGCCATGCTGGCGCTCGCTGCCGCATCGGCGCTGGCGCTGCTCGGCGTCGGCCCCGCGGACGCCCTGCCCTACCGCGACACGCTGACGCAATGGGCCGACCGGCTGGACGCCGCCGCCGTGGAGCTGGACCGCAACCCGGTGCAGCCGTCGACCCGAATCGGCGAAGGCGGCCTGATGAAGCTGGGCAGCAGCGGCGAGCGCGTCGGCCGGCTGTCGCAGCGTCTGGTCGAACTCGGCCTGCTGCCGGCGGACAAGGTGTCGGACGTCTTCACCGCCGACATCGACCGCGCGGTGAAGGCCTTCCAGCTCGCCCAGCGGATGAAGCCCGACGGCCTGATCGGCGCCGGCACCCGCGCCGCCCTCGACCGCACGCCGGCGGAGGCCGCGGCGCTGATGCGGCAGAGCGCCGTCGCGATGCGCAGCTTCCGCGACACCGCCCCGGACAATGTCCTGGTGGTGAACCTGACCGACCAGACCACCACGCTGGTGCGTGGCGGGGAGGAGGAGCTGACGATGCGCGCCATCGTCGGCCGGCCGTCGCGCGAGACGCCGCTGCTGACCGACCGCATCACCCACGTCATCGTCAACCCGACCTGGACCGTGCCGCCCACCGTCCTGAAGGAAGACAAGCTGCCGATGCTGCGGGCCAAGGGCGTGCCCGGCATCCAGAACGCCATCGTCTATCTCGACGGGCAGGAGGTGGCACCGGAAACCGTTGACTGGCACGACGTCACGCCCGGCCGGGTCCGCATCGTGCAGCAGCCGGGCGACCACAACGCGCTCGGCCGGTTCCGCTTCAACCTGACCAACCCCTACGACATCTATCTGCACGGCACCAACGAGCCGCGGCTGTTCGCGCGCGAGCTGCGCTCCATCAGCTCCGGCTGCGTCCGGCTGGAGGACCCGCGCCGGCTGGCGGAGTTGCTGCTGCAGGGAACCAGCGTGACCCCGGCGCGGATCGACCGCATGCTGACCAAGCCGCAGCCGCAGTGGGTCAAGCTGCCCACGCCGATGCCGGTTCAATTCGTCTATTGGATCGCCACGGTCGAGGCGGACGGCGCCGTCCGCCTGCATCCGGACATCTACGACCGCCTGGACGACGTGCCGGTCGGCGCATCCGCCCCGGCGGTGGAGCCGGCGCCCGGCTCGCTCCCGGCCGTCGCGCCGGCAGTAACGCCGGCCGATACCGGCCGCGCCGCCATGCCCGAAGACAGAAGCGGCACGGCGGACGGCACGGCGGAAAAGTCCCGCGTCTGAGGGGCTATCCCCGGCGGCGCGTCTTCTTGCTGCGGTTGGGCGGCACGGCGGTGGAGGCCGCTTCTTCCGGCGTCGGCCACGCATCACGGTCGCCGCGCATCGGAATGCCCATCTCGTCGCCCTGGTCGGCGAGGCCGGGCTGTTCGCCCTGATTGGCGATGCTCAGCACCGGCTCCACCGGCTCGGTGCGCATCGCGGTCGCTTCCGGACCGCCGGCCGGGTTGGGCTTCAGCGTGTCGCGGTAGTTGTCCTGGATCGCGATCTCCTCGCTGGCCAGTTCCCAATGGGCGGCGTCGCGGCCTTCCGGCCGGCCTTCGCGCTCCCAAATCTCATGTGCGCGCCGACGGATGCGGCTTTCCAAATCCTCGGCCATACGGGTCGTCTCCTTCACGGGTGGGCCTTCCAGAGGGGTTGCGGACGCGGCCCACGGCGCCTGTTCCGGCGCCCGGCCGCTCCGCCTGTCCCCTAATGAACCCCGCCGCTCCCCCGCCGGTTCCGGCATGCCTCTTCACCAGCCTTTGCCCACCCCTTGGGCATGCCCGGTGGCGGCACCGTTTCCGAACGGCAACGCCCCTGTGAAAAGCGGCGAAGCCGCCACATTTTCGCCGCTTGTCGTTTGAATTAACCCCTTCGGGATGATATTGCACCGCCATCAACCGGCGGTCCGCAGATAGTGGCTGGGCCAAGCGACGGGACCGATATGTTGCGCATTTCCTGGCCAAACGCCGCATCCCACAGTTCCAGCCTCCGGGTGGCCGACAGCCGCCGGGGCCGGGGCCTCGCGCTGGTCCTGCCGGCGTGCGGCCAGGGCTCCGGCGGGCTGCTCAAGGTCGCCCTGCTGGCCTGCGCGATCGCGTTGCCCGCCCTGCACTCCCACGCCGCCGAATCGCCCGCCAAACGCCAGCCCGCCGCCAAGGTCGAGCAGAAGGCGCCGACCCCGGCTCCGGCCGCGGCCCCAGCCATACCCGACGGCCCGGTCCTGCAGCTGGGCATCTATTCCGGTGACGGCGACGCTTGGTGGAGCTGGAAGAACCTGCAGCGGCGCGAGCGTGATCTGACGGCCGGGATGACCGCCTCGGTCATGCTGCTGGACGGCAAGAGCGAGGCCGGCGGCGTGGCGCTTTACGCCCAGGTCGCCAAGGGCACCGACGCGCGGGCGCTGTGCCGGCGGATCGTCGGCGCCGGCTTCGGCTGCCTCGTCGTCGACCGCCCGGCCCCGACCGCGACGCCGGCGCCCGTCACGCTGGCGAAGACCGCTCCCGAAAAGACTGCGCCCGCTCCCGAAGTCGCCCCCGTTCAGGCGGCATCACCGGCGGAGCCGGCCTTCGTTCCGTCGCCCGCGACCAAGCCGCCGGCCGTGACAGTGGCCGTCGCCCCGCCGCTGCCCGACAACAAGCCGCCGCAGCAGGCCGTCGAACGCGAGACGGTGACGACGACGACCACCTCCGTCCTGGCGCCGATCGGCTCCGCCAATGCCGCTCCGCTGCCGCCGCCGTCGGTCGCCGCCGCCTTGCCGCCGGCCGAGGGTCTGGTCATCTACAACGAGGAAGATGCCCGCACCATGGCGGACATCGAGCAGCACAGCCGCCGCAAGGGCCGGCTGCGCTCGGTGATGCCGGATTCGCGCTACGACGTGATGCCGGCGACGCTGAAGCGGGAGAACTGGAACCTCTGCGCCCTGACCTTCGACGACGGGCCGCACCGCACGGTCACCCGCCAGGTTCTGGACATCCTGAACCGCGAAGGCGTGCGCGCCACCTATTTCCCGGTCGGCCGCATCGCCGAACGGCAGGGGGATCTGATCCGCGACTTCGTCGCCGGCGGACATGAGATCGGCAACCACAGCCTGACCCATTCCGACCTGCGCAAGATGGACGCCGCCGGCGCCCGCTACGAAATCGCGGAGACCAACCGCATCCTGCGTGAGTTCGGCGCCAACCCGGTGCTGTTCCGCCCGCCCTACGGCCGCTATTCGGACGATCTGCTCACCATCGCGCGGGAGGAGCATATGGGCTCCGTCCTATGGTCGGTGGACACGCGCGACTGGCAGGTGCGCAATGCCGACAAGATCGTCAGCCAGATCAAGCTGGGCGGACTGCCGGGTAACGTCTTCCTGATGCACTCCACCTATGCCAGCACGGCGCAGGCCCTGCCCCGCGTGATCGCGGAACTGAAGGCCAAGGGCTGCGAATTCGTCACCCTGTCGGAATGGTTGGAACGGGCGCGCGTCCTGGCACTGCCGAAGATCGTCAACGCCGGCATGCCCTCGCCGGTGGCCGGAACGCCCACGGACCGCCAGTAAGGGCGCTGCGCCCTTACAGGGGCCCTTACCGGGGCTCTTACCGGGCGGGCTTGCCGTCCTGCTTCTTGCGGTTCTGGGCGTATTGGCGGATCACCGCATCGACTTCGGTCGGCAGGATCGTCCAAGTGGCACCGATGGTGTCGCCCTTGATCTCCACCACCGCGACGGTCGCGTTGAAGGTGAATTTTCCGGCCGGATCATCGACCCGCACCGACACCTTGGCGTTCTGACCGACGATCAGCGACCCGTCGAAGCCGCGGGCAACGAAGCCCTTCGGCGTCAGCGACACGATGGGAAAGCTCTTACCGTCGCACTGGATGACGCTGACCGGCATGCGGCCGGCGGGCTTGGCCGCCTTCTTGTCCTTCACCGCGACCTTCAGAAAATCGAAAAGCCCCATCCCGCGCCCCCGGAAAACCGCCCCGGATCACCGGGAGGAAGGGCGAATGCCGCCCTCACCCGCGATTAAACGCGGACATGCTTCGTGGAGCAACGGAAACCTGATCGGGAGGAATCCCAGGGAAACCCGGGGAAGCGCATCAGCGGCGGACGGACTCCTGCATGGCGGCCCAGGCGCGCTGCGCCCGCCTGACGGACAGCAGCGCGAAGGGCAGCAGGGTCACCAGGACCACCGCCATCCCGACCATGACCGACAAGGCTCCCAGCGCATCGGAGGCGGGAAGCCGGGCAACCAGACCGGCCAGAAGATGCAGGATCAGCGCCCCCAGCACCGACACCGCCAGCAGCGGGCCGACGACGGCCGGCAGCAGGCCAAGGGTGCCACGCCGCGAGCGCCCGGCAGTGCCGGCCGTAGCGGCATCCTCCGCCGCCCATCCCGACCGGCCCGCCGGGTACGGCATGCCGGCGACGCCCCGCACAACGCTCCGCATTGGCACCTCCGCTCTGGCTGTCTCTCCGCACTCCGTACGGCCGCATTTCGAAGATCCGCCCGGATTACCGCCAGTCGGGGTACCGAGAGAACCGATGCGGGAACTATAGGATGCTTTCTCCGGCCTGGCTAAAATCCAATACGATTACCCCCTTGTGCAGAGCCCCACCCCTGCCCCGGCCCAAAGCATGGGCATCGAAAGTATAGGTCCGGCCGACAGGCACGACGGGAGGCATGGCCGCCGGCAAAGCCGACGGTCTCCACAGAGGCTGTGGATAACTGTGTGGGCAAGCCGTGGGCAGTCCCGATTCGCGCTAGGCGATTCAAGGGGGCTACGGTGTTTGCCCAAAAATCAGGCAAATAACGCAAGCGCCTGATTTATAAAAGAAAACCCTGTTTTTTGGCTCTTGGAGCCCTGGCCGCGTGTCAACCGAAATCTGTCACATTCCGCCTGACCCTGCGATTTCACACCCTGTTGTGCCCTGTTGACAACTGCTCCCAAGGGCATTCCACCATCGTTGCGGGTGGGGCGGCCCTGATCGGCCGCCCTATGACCTTCGGAAAGGCAGGGTCTCCGCAACCGCCTGAACCCTTTAGCTCTCCGTCTTCGCCCAGCAGCGCAGAACCTCCGCCACGCTCCAGGCCTGGGAGATGCAGCCGCGCGGGGTGAAAGGCGCCTCCGCGTCGAAGATCTCGCTGATGGTGCTGATGCCGGCCTCGTCCAGATGCGGCAGGAAGCCCTCCAGCAAGCGGCGCGCCCCCGCCTTGTCCTCCGGGTGCAGCTTCAGCCACGCATCGACGTAGGGGCCGATCAGCCAGCCCCAGACGGTGCCCTGGTGATAGGCGGCGTCGCGCGCCCGCAGGTCGCCGAAATACTTCGCCTTGTAGTCGCGGCAGCCCGGCGCCAGCGACCTCAAGCCCACCGGGGTCAGCAGACGGCTGCGCACCGTCTCCACCACCGGCTCCCACCGCTCGCGCTCCAGCACCGGATGATCCAGCGAGACGGCGAAGATCTGGTTCGGCCGGCAGGCGATGTCGTCGCCATGCTCACCATCCACCACGTCGAACAGGTGGCCGGCCGACGGGCACCAGAAGCGCGCGTTGAAGGAGGCGTGGGCCTGATCGGCCAACTCGCTCAGCGGACGGGCGGCGGCCTCGCCGTCCTCCTCGCGCAGCCAGCCGGCCATCAGCCGCAGGGCGTTGTGCCACAGCGCGTTGATCTCCACCGCCTTGCCCCGGCGCGGCGTCACCACCCAGTCGTCGACCTTGGCGTCCATCCAGGTCAGCTGGTAGCCCTCCTGCCCCTGGCGCAGCAGCCCGTCCTTCGGGTCGACGCCGATGCCGAAGCGGGTGCCGCGCCGGTGGAAGTCGATCACCTCGCGCAGCTTGGGCAGCAGCAGGCGCAGCGTGTCGCGGTCGCCGGTGGCGGCCAGATAGCGGTGCAGCGCGTGGAAGAACCACAGCGTCGCGTCGGCGGTGTGGTACAGCCCACGGTCCTTGCCGTCGGGGAACATGTTGGGGATCAGGCCGTCGCGGATGTAATGGCCGAAGGTGTGCAGGATCCAGCCCGCCTCCAGATGGCGCCCGGTGGCCAGCGTCAGCCCTTCCAGCGCGATCATGGTGTCGCGGCCCCAATCGGTGAACCAGTGGTAGCCGGCGATCACCGTCCGCACCTCGTCGCCTTCGGCCCGCGCCCGCATCTGGTCGGCGACACGGCCGGCCGGCACGAACAGGAAGCTGTCGGCCGACAGCACCAGCTCCGCCATCGCCCCTTCGCGCAAGGCGGGGTGGGCGTTCTGGATAATGCGGCGGCGGCGCTCCGTCTCGAACACCAGCACGTCCGCCGGCGGCAGAGCCTCCAGCCGCCACCAGTCCTCGGTCGCGGCGGCGAAGGTGATGCTCTGGCCGGGGCCGACCTCGCCGCTGAAATAGCCGGGCGTCCACAGCGACCCGCGCGCCTGATAGCCGCGTTCGTCCTCCACCCGGTAATAGACGTCGCGCCGGATGCCGCCGTCGAGCGTCATCGGGAAATCGCCGCCCTCGATCGCCATGCGCAGCACCGGCAGGTCGGGGCCGGCGGAAACCTCGTAGCGCTGCCCGGCCGCGGTGATGCGATAGGCGCCGGCCAGCGGCCGGTCGACCGCCGATTCCAACGTCCGGAAGGCCATCACCGGCCGCAGGCGCAACTGCACCGGCGCCTTCGCCTCCATCACCCGGTAGGTGACATGAACGATGTTCTGGCCGTGCGGCAGGACGACCTGCTTCTCGATCACCGCCCCGCCGGCGCGGAAGCGCCAGACCGGCAGCCCTTCCTCCATGCGGAATTCCTGCAGGGCGGCGGTCTGCCCCTCCTCCCCCGCTTCGCCGCCCGCCGGATCGCCACCGGTATCGCGGCAGCTCAGGCGGTAGCTGCGGCCGTCGGGGTCGATGACCACGTCGCTCAACTGGCTCAGCATCAGCACGCGGCCGAGCGGGGCCGGCAATGCCGCGATCAGCAGCCCGTGGTAGCGCCGCGTCACCGCTCCCGACACCGACCCGGAGGCATAGCCGCCAAGACCGTTGGCGACCAGCCATTCACGGGTTTCGGCACCTTTCGGACCGGTGTTCAGAACCTCGCGCGACAGGGTGCGGACGAAATCAGCCATGGGGACCTACGCTCAGCTATCGGTTTCCGACCCTTGGGAAACCACGATGACCGGGGTTGTGTTGCCTCCGCTATCGTCGCTTTTCGTCGGAAAGTCGCGCGCGGGGCCCAGAACCAGCGCCGCATGGCCGGGCAGCCGCCATGCGCCGTCCGGCTGTTCCACCGCCGCCGTGCCGCAGCCGCCATAGGCCGGCTCCTCGCTGGACCACAGCACCGTCCACGCCCCGTCGAGTGGCGGGGCCAGCAGCGGCTCCGCCAGCGCGCGGAGAGTCAGGTCGCGGCCCAGATTGACCAGGACCAGACGGTCGTCGCCCTCCTCCTCCCCGAATACGCGGAGGACGAAGGCCTCCTCGCCCAGCACCGCGCCGTCCAACCCGCCGGCCCGCTGGGCGGCGAACACCGGGTCCTCCCGGCGCAGGCGCAGCAGGTCGCGGTGCATCGTCCAGACCGCGGCGTTGGCCTCCCGCTCTCGGTGGTCGAGCTTGCAGCGGGTGAAGCTGTCTTCCGCCTGCGGCTTGGGCAGCCCGGTCCGCATTGCCGGCTCGGCGATGCTGGGGAACTGGGCCAGGAACTCCGCCCTGCCCGCTTCGACCAGCTTGGCCAGTTCCGGCTTGTGGTCGGCGAAATAGAGGAAGGGGGCGGTCGCGGCGAACTCCTGCCCCTGGAACAGCATCGGCGTGCCGGGACCCAGCAGGATCAGCGCCGTCATCGCCCGCAGCAGCCCCGGCGTGGTCAGCGCATGCAGCCTCAAACCGCGGGCGGAGTTGGCGATCTGGTCGTGGTTCTGCAGGAAATTGACGAAGGCCGGCCGCGGCATGGCGAAGGCGGGCATGCCGCGCCGCTTGCCCTGCCAGCGATACCACTGCCCCTGGTAGAGGAAGCCATACTTCATCGCCGACACCAACTCCTGCGGCGTGCCGCGATAATCGGTGTAATAGGCCTCGTTCCGGCCGGTCAGCGCCACCATCGCCGAATGGTGCAGGTCGTCGTTCCAGATGGCGCACAGCCCGCAACCGCCCTCCTCGGCTGGCTTCACCATGCTGGCGTGCTGCGGCTCGTTCTCCCCAACCAGGATGGCGGCGCGCCCGCCGGCGGCCTTGCGCACGGCGCGGGAGATCTCGGTCAGGATGTGCGGCTCGCCACGGTCCTCGCTGGCGTCATGGATCGACTGGGTGGCGTCGAGCCGCAGGCCGTCCAGGTGATACTCCTCGATCCAGAAGGCGGCGTTGCACAGGAAGAACTCCCGCACCGGCGCGGAGTTGGTGCCGTCGAAGTTGATCGGCTCGCCCCACTCGTTCTTGTGGCGGTCGGTGAAATAATCGTCGGAAAAGCATTTCAGGTAATTGCCGTCCGGACCGAAGTGGTTGTAGACGACGTCCAGTATGACGGCGAGCCCCAGCCGGTGCGCACCGTCGACGAAACGCCGCATGGCGTCGGCATCGCCATAAAGCCGCGTCGGCGCGAACAGGTTCACCCCGTCATAGCCCCAGCCGAAGCGGCCGGGAAACTCCGACACCGGCATCACCTCCAGCACCGTCACGCCGAGGTCGGCCAGCGCCGGCAGCTCCCGCAGCGCCGCGTCCCAGGTCCCTTCCTGCGTGAAGGTGCCAATGTGCATCTCGTAGATCACCTGCCCCCGGATGACGCGGCCTTGCCAGTCCTGATCGGTCCAGGCGAAGCGGTGCGGATCGACCAGTTGCGAGGCCCCATGCGGCCCCTCGGGCTGGAAGCGCGACATCGGGTCGGGATAAAGCATGTCGCCGCCGTCCAGCCGGAAGCGGTAGAGCCCGCCGGCCTCCAGCCCCGGCACGACGCCGGAGAAATAGCCGTTGCCCTCGCCCTCCAGCGCCGTCGCCGGCCCGTCCGGTTCGGCCACAAGCTCCACCCGTCCGGCCTTCGGCGCCCAGACCCGCGCATGGGCGCCGCCGGGCAGCAACTCCACACCGATGGGCCAGCGGCGTTTGACGGTGGCCTGCGCCTGTTCGACAGGCGGTACGGCGGCGGACATCTTCACGGCAGTTGCCCCCGATGAGTGATGCGGATTTGCCTTGCGGGGATGGTCAACAGGGGTGGGGCGGCGTGGTTACGGGTGGGCTGAAAATTGTTTCAGGGGCTAAGGGTTTTGAGGGGAGGGTGAGAGATGTCGGCTGACGATGCCCCCTCCCTAACCCTCCCCCGCTTCGCGGGAGAGGGAACTGCCGCCACCATGCGAATCGTCCCTCTCCCGCATGGCTCTCGCACAAAGCTCCGCTTTGTGCTGACGCGACAGGCGGACCGTAGGTCCGCTGAGAGCGGGGGAGGGAGGGACCCGCGGCGAAGCCGTGGGAGGGAGGGGGCAATCTCCACCCCGCCCCCCTCAAACCCGCTCCCCAAAGCTCCGCGCCGCCGCGTCGATCACCAGCGGGTGGGCGCGCAGCGCGGTCAGCGCCGCTTCGACCTTGTCGTCGGTGACCTCCAGCGTCACCAGCACATCCGAGCGGTCGCCGCGCTCGGCGTCTCGCTCCTCCCGGCCAAGCTGCACGACATCGCCGAAGCGGTCACGCAGGCTGCCGACGATCTCGGCCTCCACACCCCGGCCGCGTTCGGCGGGATAGGCATAGACCAGTTCCATGGCGGCTCTCCCTTCTCACTCTAGCCTTGCGGGGCGAAGACGACGCGCAGGCAGTCGTCGGCCTTCTCCTTGAACATGCGGTAGGCCTGCGGGCCGTCGTCCAGCGGCAGCCGGTGCGTCATCAGATAGGACGGATCGAGGTCACCGTTGCGGATATGCTCGAACAGCCGGTCGGCATAACGCTGGCCGTTCTGCTGACCCATGCGGAAGGTCAGACCCTTGTTCATCGCCGCCCCCATCGGGAACTTGTCGATCAGCCCGCCATAGACGCCGACGATCGACAGGGTGCCGCCCTTGCGGCAGCTCTCGATCATCTGGCGCAGCACCGCCGGCCGGTCGGTCTGCAGCCCCACCGCCTGCTTGGCCCGGTCGTACAGGTCCTCCACCGCGTTCGACGCGCTGTCGGCCTCCATGCCGACGGCGTCGATGCAGACGTCGGGACCGCGCCCGCCGGTCATCGCCTGCAGCGCGTCGAAGATGTCGACGCGGCTGTAGTCCAGCGTCTCGGCCCCCACCTTCATCTGGGCGGCGCGCAGCCGGTCGGGAAAGCGGTCGATGCCGATCACCCGCTCCGCCCCCAGCAGATAGGCGCTGCGGATCGCCATCTGGCCGACGCCGCCGCAGCCCCACACCGCCACCACGTCGCCCGGCTTGATGCCGGCCATGTCGGCGGCCATGTAGCCGGTCGGCACCGCGTCCGACACGAAGACCGCCTTCTCATCGCTGACTCCCTCCGGCACGCGGAAGGCGTTGAAGTCGGCATAGGGCACGCGGATATATTCGGCATGGCTGCCGGCATAGCCGCCGAAGGCATGGCTGTAGCCGAAGATGCCGGCGCCGCAATGGCCGTAGGCGGTGCGGGCATAGTCCGGGTTCGGGTTCGAGTTGTCGCACAGCGAGCTTTCGCCGTGTTGGCAATGTCCGCAATGGCCGCAGCCGATGATCGACACGGTGATGACCCGGTCGCCGCGGTTGAGATAGCGGACCTCCGGCCCCTTCTCCACGATCTCGCCGAGGAATTCGTGGCCGATGATGTCGCCGGGCCGCATGGTCGGGACATAGCCGTCGATCAGATGCAGGTCCGACCCGCAGACCGACGACAGCGCCACCTTGACGATCACGTCATGCGGATTGACCAGCACCGGGTCGGGCACCCGCTCCACCCGCAGGTCGTTGGTTCCGTTCCAGCAGAGCGCCTTCATTCCGTCGCCTCCCGGAAAGAGCCGGACCCGTTCCCCCGCGGCTGCCGTTCGATGGTCGACAGCTCACCGGTCTCCACCCGCTGTTTCAGCCGGCGCAGCGCCTCTTCCGCCTGCCCTTCCGGCGTCACACCCAGAAGCGCCGCCACCTCGGTGGCCGGAACGCGGTAGACCAGCGTCAGCCGCACCTCCGTCCCGCGGTCGCCCGGCGCCGGGCTCAGCATCAGCGAGGCGCGGTGCGGCAGAGCCGTCTCGCCCACCGTGTGCCAGGTCAGCAGCCGGTCCTCGTCGACGCGGTCGAGCACGCAACGCCAGCTCGGCCCCTCGCCGCCCGAAACGGCTTTGGCGATCCAGCGGCTTTCGGTGGCCGACAGCACGTCGACCCGCTCCAGCTGCGGCATCAGCTTCGGCAGGTTGGCGAAATTGCGCCAGAAGCGGAAGACAGCCCCCGGTTCCGAGGCGATGGTGACGACGGCCTGCGTGCGCTCCGGCGTCAGCGACCGGCGGCGGGAGGCCGGGACGCTGCGCCAGGCGCCGGGGTTCGGCACGGCACGCAGGGACCGTTCACCCAGGGGCCGCAGCCCCAGGGCGCCGACGGCGAACAGGCCGGCGCCGCCCAGCGCCAGCATCGCCCCGCCCCATCCCGATCGCCGCAACCCGATCACGCCCAGCGCGGTGCCGCCCATCATGGCGAGCCAGCGGCCGCCGGTCGCGGCCTCGCCCGCCCCCCTCCCCGGCCCCAGCTCCGACCCCAGGTTTGAAAGAAAAGAGTCCGGCTGCGGCCAGCGGCCCCGCCCGGTCAAACTGTTCGACGCCATCGCCGCTCCTTTCCCGTCTGTGCAAATTCTTCGGCCAAAGCCTTTGGGCCAAAGGCTTTGGCCCAAAGGCTTTGGAAAGAGAACAGCCGGGTTGCGGCTTCGTTTCCTCGCTTGCCTCGGCAAACGGCAACCGCGGGGCGTTCCCGCTGTTAGCATCTTCAGCAGCCAAGATCGGAAGGGAGAAGGGCCGTGCCGCTTCTGGACGCCACCATGGGCATCGCCGACGCCGAAGGCTTTCAGCCGGTGACGCTGGAAACCGACCGTGGCCCGGTCGAGGCCCGCTATTACCCGGTGCCGGGCGGGGAGCTGGCGGCGCTGTGGGTCGGCGGGGTCGGCGGCGGCTTCGACACGCCGGCGCGCGGACTCTATCCCCGGCTGGGTGCCGACCTGACCGCGGACGGCATCGCCTCGCTGCGCCTGCGCTTCCGCGATCCGCGCGACTTGGAGGAGGCGGTGTACGACCTGCTGTGCGGGCTGAGTTTCCTTGGCCGCCAGGGCATTCACCATGTGGCCCTGGTCGGCCATTCCTTCGGCGGGGCGGTGGTCATCCAGGCGGCGGCGTCGAACCGCGGCGCCGTCTGCACGGTGGTGGCGCTGGCGACCCAGGGCTACGGCACCGACCCGGTCGGCGATCTGTCCTGCCCCATTCTGCTGATCCACGGCGAGGCGGACGAAATCCTGCCGCCCAGCTGCTCCATCCACGTCCACCGCAAGGCGCGCGAGCCGAAGAAGCTGGTCCTGGTCCCCGGCACCGGCCACGCCCTGGACGAGGCGTCGGAGGCGGTCTGCCGCGAGGTGCGCGACTGGCTGAAGGCCCATCTCCTGAAACGATAAGGGGCGCCACCGGCGCCCCCACCACTTCCCCTCAGCTTTCCTTGGCCTTGTGCGTGTCGCTGATCGGCTGCACGCCGGCCGGTGGTTCCTGCTGCGGTTGCGGCTGTTGCTGCTGTTGCTGTTGTTCCGGCGGCGGTTCGCGGCGCGGCGGGCCGGCCTTCACGTCCTGATAGACCGCCTTGGCGATCTCCAGCAGTTCCTCCTTCGACAGGCGGCCGGCCAGCGCATAGGCCAGCGGACCCTCGACCCAATAGAAGGTGGCGACGTCGCCGTTCTGGGTGAAGCTGAAGTTGGACTGGTTGCCGGCCTGGGGAGCGCCGACGAACAGGGTGATCCGCTTGTTGCCGTCGTTGGCATACATATACTGGGCGCCGGCACCGAGATCGGTCGGCAGCGACCGGCCGCCGATCAGCCGGTAGCCGACGCGGCCCAGGTCCGGACCGAACACGTCGCGGCCCATCCGCTTGGACAGCCAGCCGTTCAGTTCGTCCTGATTGTCGGCGCCAAGCTCCACCTGGAACCGTTCGTCGGACGTATAGAAGCGGTGCGCCTGCGTCGCCTCCTGGGCGAAGGTGGCCAGCGTCTGGCGCTGCTGGGCGACCGGGGCCGCGGCCTGCTGGTCGGCGCCACGGCCCATCCAGCCGCCGGCCGCACCGGCGACCACCAGCATCATCGCCGCGGCGAATCGCACCAGCGGGCGGGCATGCCAGGCCGGACGGTTGTCGTTGAAGGCGATGCGACCCTTCAGCCGGTCGGACAGCTCCTGAACCGTATCGCTCGGCGGCTCGCGCAGGACGGAGTCGAACATCTCATGCAGCAGCAGCCCCTGGGCACGGTAATCCTCCGCCCGGCGCGCCGCCTCCGGATCCTCGGCAAGCCATCGCTCCACCGCCAGACGGCGGTTGCCGTCCAGCTGGCCATCCACATAGGCGTGGAGTTCGTCCTCCGTGACCCGTCCAGTCGCTTGATGCGCGTTCATCACTTCACCCGCCGGAGGGTGACGCCACCCTCGTTCGCCAGTTTCGCCCGCACCGCCTCGCGCGCCCTGGAGAGGCGCGACATGACGGTCCCGATCGGTACGCCGAGCATGTCGGCGACCTCGTCATATTTCAGGCCCTCCAGCGCCACCAGAAGCAGCACCTTGCGCTGTTCCTCCGGCAACTCGTCGACCGCGCGCATCATCTCGCGCAGCTCGACACGCTCTTCCTGCCGGGCCGGGCTGACCAGCTTCGATTCGACGTCGGCGACGTCGACCTCCTGCGGCCGGGCGGCCTTGGAACGGACCTGATTGACGTGGACGTTGTGCAGGATGGTGAAAAGCCATGCCCGCAGGTTCGTCCCCGCCTGGAAGCTGTCGGCGCGCGCCACCGCGCGCGTCAGCGCCTCCTGCACCAGATCCTCCGCATCCGCACCGTTGCGCAGCAACGCACGCGCGTAGCGCCGCAAGGACGCGATGTGGACTTCCAGATCGACCCCGAATTTGCTCAACCGCGCACCCGATCCTTACCGGTAACGCCACGGCTCACGCCATGGCCTCCCCCTTCCAGCGAGAGGCCGGACGGGACGACGAGGGCGCCGCAACTCCAGGGCCGGGCCGGCTCACTCGACCCTGCGGCCGAAATGGGGACCCGATGCATATGGGTGCGAACGCGCGCCGCGCATCCTTTATTCCAGACTTTGTCGGGCTTGCAGCAAAATTTGTGCGGTACGGCCACGCTTGTGCCGAAAAGGCTTCAGGCGGACTGCGTCGATGATCGGATGGGATATGCCCACCCTGGAGTTGCCCTGGAAAAATGGAGAGCCCTCGGCCTTCGGCTATGGCGGCAATCATGCGGACGTGGCCCCTGCCGCATCTTTCACTCTTTGGAGACGACCCGCCCGTCGCGCAAGGTCACCGTGACGTCGAAACGGCCGAAGATCGTCTCGTCGTGCGTGACGACCAGGATCGCCGCCTGCTGCTCGATGGCGAGCCGGCGCAGCAGGTCCATCACCATGGCGGCGCGCCCGGAGTCCAGGGCCGCCGTCGGCTCGTCGGCCAGGATGATGCGCGGACGATTGGCGAGCGCGCGGGCGATGGCGACGCGCTGCGCCTCGCCGCCCGACAGCCGCGACGGCAGCGTCGCGCTGCGGTGTCCCACCTCCAGATAGTCCAGCAAGGCCCGCGCACGGCGCCGCGCCTCGGCACCGGGAACCCCGGCAAGGTCGAGCGCGACCGCGACGTTCTCCTCGGCGGTGAGGAACGGCAACAGGTTGTGGAACTGGAAGATGAAGCCGATCTTCTCCAGCCTCAGCCGGCGCAGGTCGGATCGCAGCCAGCGACCGTCGTAGACCGTCTCGCCGTCGAGATCCAGGCGGCCCCGCGTCGGCTCGACGATGCAACCGATCAGGTTCAGCAGCGTCGTCTTGCCCGATCCGCTGGGGCCGAGCAGCCCGACCACCTGCCCCGGATAGACCCGCAGGTCGGTGTCCTTCAGCGCATGCACGGCGGTCTCGCCGCGGCCATAGGTCTTGGCGAGTCCCCGAAGCTCGACGAGCGGCGCGGCCATCGCCCTACCCTCCCAGCGCCGTGGCCGGATCGACCTTGAGCGCCAGGCGCACGCCAAGCCCGCTCGCCGCCACGCACAGGACCAGCACCGCCGCGCCCAGCATCAGCGCGTCCTCCGGCAGCAGCAGCAGGCGGCGCGGAAAGTGATCCTTGGCGAGCAGAATGAGCAGCGTGCCGGCGCCCCAGCCGATGAGCCCCATGGCGAGCGCCTGCTGCACGATCAGGGCGACGATGGTGCGGTCGGGCGCGCCGATGAGCTTGAGCGTAGCGATGGCCTTCACCTTGTCCATGGTCAGCGTGTAGAGGATCAGCGCGATCACCACGGCCGAAACCGCCAGCAGGATCGCCGTGAACAGACCGATCTGCCGGCGCGCCTTTTCGACCACCGATCTCAGCAGCAGCCCTTCCTGGTCCTCCTGCGTCAGCGCCCCGAGGTGTTTCCAGCGCGCCGCGTCGGCCGCGATGCCGGCCGCCGGCACGCCGGGCAGCAGCCGCGCCACCACCGCGTTCACGGTGTCGAGACCGGCCGGGCGGGCGCCGCGCGCCAATTCGCGCCGGGCGGCGGGCGGGTCCAGTTCGAACTGCAGGCGCTGGCTGTCCTTCAGCGTCAGATGGACCACCGGATCGCCCCCCGACGCGACGATGCCCTCGGTCAGCCCCACCACCTCGTAGGAGTACCGCCCCAGCCGCACCCGCTCGCCGATCTCCAGCCCGGCGCGGCGGTCGGCGAGCATTTCGTAGTGGCTGCGGGTGATCGGCCGCCCGGCGACGAGGCGATTCGGTTCGCCCGGCCGGCCCGGCTCGTAGCCGACCACGTACAGGCGCAACGTCCGCCCCCGGTGTGCGGTTTCCACCGACTGGAAGGTGAGCGATCCCGCCGCCGCCACCCCGGCCAACCGCGCCACCGCGTCGCGCGTGTCGCCGGGTATGCGCGAGGCCTCGGCAAACGGGCCGCGGGTGCCGGATTCGACGATCCACAGGTCGGCGCCGGGCGCGCGCACCAGGGTCAGCGCCTCGTCCACCAGCCCACGGTAGATGCCGATCATCGACAGCACGACGCCCAGCAGCAGGCTCAGCCCCAGACAGGTCAGCAGAAAGCGGCCGAGGTTGTGGCGGACATCGCGCAGGGCGAGGTTCATGGTGGCGCCCCCAGCGGATCGGCACGCCGGCCCTCGCGCAGGCCGGGCACGGCGGCGACCACCGGCCGCGCGCCATCGGGCAGGCCGCCGGTCACCTCCAACCGGCCGTCCAGCGTGCGCCGGCCGAAACTCAGCGCGCGGCGGGCGAGGCGGTCGTCCTCGACAGTCCACACCGTGCCGCTCCCTCCGTCGAAGCGATCGATTGCCGTCTGCGGCACCAGCACGGCGCGCGGCAGGCGGCCCACCGCGATGGTCGCCTCGACCTGTTCGGCGAGGTAGACGCGCGGCGGGCAGACCTCGCATTTCAAATAGACTTTCCGCTCCTCGGTGACGCGGTCGCTTTCCAGTTCGATGCGCGTCACGCGCGCCCGAAAGGTCTCGCCGGGATGCGAACGCAACCGCACCGTCGCAACCTGCCCTTCCACGAGGCCGCCCGCCGAGGCCTCGTCGATGTGGACCAGCGCCCAAACGCTGTCCGGGGCGATCAGGGTGAACAGCGGCTCGCCGGGATTGACGGCGGCGCCCAGCTCCTTGTGGCGGGCGATCACCAACGCGTCGAACGGAGCGGTCAGCGTGTAGCGGTCGAGCCGCGCGGATTCGTAACGCAGCCGCGCCTCGGAATCGGCAACGGCGGCTTCCGCCACCGCGAGGTCGGACTGCGCCACCGTCAGTTCCGCTTCGGCGACGCGCAGGTCGGCGGCGCTGTCCTCCGCCACCTCCACCGAAACGCTGCCCTTGGCCAGCAGTTGCTGCCGTCGTCCGGCGGCCTGCCGGCGCTTGTCGAGCAGTGAATGCGCCTTGAGGATGGTGGCCTCCGCCCTGGCGCGCGCCGCCCGCGCCTGCCCGACGGCGGCCTTGGCCTCGGCGACGCGGGCGTCCTGCTGGCGGGTGTCGAGGCGGGCGAGCACAGCGCCCTGCGGCACGCGGTCGCCGTGGTCGGCGAACAGTTCCGTCAGCGTGCCGGCGACCTCCAGCCCGACCGCCGAGCGCACCCGCGCCTCCACTGTGCCGATGCCGTAGACCTCCAAAGGAACGTCGCCCTCCGCCGCCGCGACCGGCACCGCCAGCGGGCGCAGCCACAACGCCCAGGCCCCGCCGGCCAGGGCGCCGAGAATCAGGAGCAGCGCGAGACCGAGCCGCAGCCGACGCATGTCCGGATTCCCTTCGCCCGTTCCCCATTGCCGAAACGATACACCCCGCCACGCGCCAGCGTCGGTGAGATTGTCACCGACACAGCGGGGCGAACCGCCGCAGGCCAACCGAAAGGCTGCCCGATCATGTCCGAGGAGATGGTGTGCTTTATCCGACGCGATGCGCGACGGGGGCGAGGGGGCCGACGGCTTGTCGGAATCGCCTGGAATGCGTGGTGGGCCCGGCCGGATTCGAACCGACGACAACACCGTTATGAGCGGCGCGTTCTAACCGCTGAACTACAGGCCCTACCGCGGGGCGCACTTTGCGACAAAGCTTTGGGGAAATGCAACCCCTCGTTCATCGGTCCGACACGGAAGTCCAAAAACGAAAACGGGGGCCGATCGGCCCCCGCTTCGTCTCATACCGGAACGCTTCCAATCAGGTATCCAGGAAGCTGCGCAGCTTGCGCGACCGCGACGGGTGCTTCAGCTTGCGCAGCGCCTTCGCCTCGATCTGGCGGATACGCTCGCGGGTCACGTTGAACTGCTGGCCGACCTCTTCCAGCGTGTGGTCGGTGTTCATGCCGATGCCGAAGCGCATGCGCAGCACACGCTCCTCGCGCGGCGTCAGCGAGGCCAGGACACGGGTCGTCGTCTCGCGCAGGTTCGCCTGGATGGCGGCGTCCAGCGGCAGGACCGCGTTCTTGTCCTCGATGAAATCGCCGAGATGCGAATCCTCCTCGTCGCCGATCGGCGTTTCGAGGGAGATCGGCTCCTTGGCGATCTTCAGGACCTTACGGACCTTCTCCAGCGGCATCATCAGACGCTCGGCCAGCTCTTCCGGGGTCGGCTCGCGGCCGATCTCGTGCAGCATCTGGCGGCTGGTACGGACCAGCTTGTTGATCGTCTCGATCATGTGGACCGGGATGCGGATGGTCCGCGCCTGGTCCGCGATGGAGCGGGTGATGGCCTGTCGAATCCACCAAGTGGCATAGGTCGAGAACTTGTAGCCGCGCCGGTACTCGAACTTGTCCACCGCCTTCATCAGGCCGATGTTGCCCTCCTGGATCAGGTCCAGGAACTGCAGGCCGCGGTTCGTGTACTTCTTGGCGATGGAGATGACGAGACGCAGGTTGGCCTCGACCATCTCCTTCTTGGCGCGGCTCGCTTCCTTCTCGCCCTTCTGGACGGTGGAGACGATGCGGCGGAACTCGTTGATCGGCAGGCGCGCTTCCTCGGCGACGTTGGAGATCGCCTCGCGCGTCTTGCGGATGTCGCCGTCGTACTTCTCCGCGAACTTGCCCCAGGTCTTGGGGTTCAGGCCACGGATGCGCTCCAGCCAGTTCGGGTCCAGCTCGTGGCCGAAATACTGGTTCAGGAAGTCCTCACGCTTCACCCGGCACTCGGTCGCCATGCGCAGCAGGCGGCCTTCGAAGCCGGTCAGCTTGCGGTTCAGGCCATAGAGCTGCTCGACCAGCTGTTCGATGCGCTGGTTGTTCAGGCGGACGGTGTTCATCAGCTCGACCATTTCGAGCTTCAGCTTATCGTACTTCTTGTCCGTCTGCTTGGCGACGTCCTCGCCGCGCTGCATCGCGCCCATGCGGGCCTCGTGCAGCTTGTGCAGCTTGTCGTAGGTCGCCTTGATGTTCTCGAAGGTCTCGATGACCTGCGGCTTCAGCGCGGCTTCCATCGCGGACAGCGACAGGCTGTTCTCGCCCTCGTCGCCTTCATCGCCCTCTTCGCCCTCGCCTTCGGCGCGCGGCGGACGCGGCTCGTCGCCGTCCTCCTCGGCCGCCGGCGTTTCGGCGGCGGGGGCCGGGGCAGCGGCGGCACCGGGGGCGCCGCCGGCTTCGACCACCTCGGCCAACCCCTCCGGAATCTCCTCACCGTCCGGGCCGCCGCCATAGGTGGCGTCCAGATCAATGATGTCGCGCAGCAGCATCTTCCCTTCCATCAGGGAATCATGCCACTCCAGGATGGCGCGGATGGTCAGGGGCGATTCGCAGATCGCGCCGATCATCATCTCGCGGCCGGCCTCGATCCGCTTGGCGATGGCGATTTCGCCTTCGCGCGACAGCAGTTCCACCGAACCCATCTCGCGCAGATACATGCGCACGGGGTCGTCGGTGCGGCCGATGTCGTCGTCGTCGAGATTGCCCGACGAACGGCCTTCGCCCTCGCCTGCCCCCTCGCCGCTGTTCTCCGAATCCTGCTCTTCCGATTCGACGATGTTGATGCCCATTTCGGACAGCATCGCCATCGTGTCTTCGATCTGCTCGGACGAGGACGAATCCTGCGGCAGCGCTGCGTTCAGCTCGTCATAGGTGACATACCCGCGCTCCTTGCCGCGGGCGATCATCTTCTTGACGGCCAAACCCATGCCGTCCATCAGAGGACCGTCTGCGGATTCCTCCCGCGTTTCGGAAACTTCCACGCTGTTCGCAGCTTTCGTGGCCATGCGATCGGTGCCCCCGCATTACCCCAGTGAATAAAGACGAAAGGAGCGTCCGGTCCCGGTTGCCCGGCCCGTCCGCCCCACCCCCAACCATGTATCTACCCAGAACCCGCCATCACAGAAACTGTCATGCGGCCCCGTCCTGTTGCCCTGTGTCCCGTCAACCGATGCCCGATTGGCGACGATTTGAGTCATCAACCGTCAGACATCGTCAAAGTCACTGTCGTCCGCAAAACCCAGACCGGACCTTATGACCTCCTGCTGAAGAGCCACGACCCTCGCGAAGTTGGCCTCGCTGTTGTCACGGGTCAGAGCCGCCTTCGCTTCCCTAAGATCGTCGAGCACCCGCTCGTGATGCAGATGCCGCCACGCAGGCCACCATCCCTTCCTGGCATCCTCCGTAGAGGCATCAGGACGGGCGAAGCCGGCATGGACATAGGTCGACTCGCCTAGCAAAGCACCGACCATGGTCTCATGGCCGGCGGATGACAAGTGGCGACAAAGCGCAGCGGCGTCAAGTGTCGAGTCGTGATTGCGGTCGTCGGAAAGGCATTCCATGACCGCCCAGCGCAGTTTTTCCAGCTCCGGGTCACCGAACGGCAACAGCCCCAGCGGCTCGGCTAGTTCGCCGAACAATTCCGGATGATTGATGAGCGTCGCCAGCAAGATCCGCTCCCGCATCGAGGCAAGGCGGGAGGCGCGACCGCGCCCCTCCCCCAACGGCTTGGAGGTCAGGCGGCCCGGCGTGCCCGGCACATGGCGGCGCGGCGCCTCGCCGAAGCGGCTCCCCCGCCCCTGCCCCGGCACCCAGGGGCCGCGATTGTAGCCCTGGCGCACCGGGGCGAAGGCCTCGTCGACGCGGCGGCGCATCTCGGTGCGGTAGAAGCTCTGGACGTCGCGGTCGGCGATGGTGGCGACGCGGGCCTCCAGCGCCGCCTTCACCGCGGCCTTGGCCTCCGGCGTGTCGGTCGGCCGCCCTTCGCTCTCCATCCGCCACAGGGCGTCGGAGAGCGGGATTGCAGCCTCCAGCACCGCCCCCATCGCCTTGGCGCCACTGGCGCGGATCAGGCTGTCGGGGTCCTCGCCCTCCGGCAGGAAGGCGACGCGGGCCGACTGGCCGGGGGCGAGGTGCGGCAGGATGCGCTCCACCGCCCGCCATGCCGCGCGCCGGCCGGCATTGTCGCCGTCGAAACACAGGAAGGGCACCTTCTCCGCCGCCGGGATCAGCTTCCACAGCTCCTGCACCTGCGTCTCGGTCAGCGCGGTGCCCAGCGGTGCCACGGCGCCCTCGAAGCCGGCACGGACCAGCGCGATCACATCCATATAGCCTTCGGCGACGATCACCGGCTTGCCGTCCGCCGCCGCCTGCCGCGCCCGCGACAGGCCGTAGAGCAGCGTGCCCTTGTGGAAGAGCGGGGTGTCGGCGGTGTTGACGTATTTCGGCCCATCGCCTTCCAGGATGCGCCCACCAAAGGCGACCACCTGCCCGCGCCGGTCGGTCACCGGAAACATCACGCGGTTGCGAAAGAAGCTGTAGGGCGCCCGGCCGTCGTCCGGCCGCTTCAGCAGCCCGGCATTGACCATGTCCTCGTCGGAAAAGCCCTGTTTGCCCAGATAGGTGCGCAACGCATTCGAATCGCCGGGCGCGTAGCCCAGCCGGAAGCGGGCGATGGTCTCGCCGTCCAGCCCGCGCCGCATGAAATAGTCCAGCCCCGGCCGCCCGGCGGGCGTGTGCAACTGCTGCTCGAACCAGCGCGCCGCCTGCTCGACGAGGTCGTGCAGGGTCTTGCGCCGCTCGTAACGCTGCCGGTCCTCCTCGGTCGGGCGCGGCACCGGCAAGCCGGCCTCGCCGGCCAAATGCTCGACCGCCTCGGGAAAGCCGAGATTGTCGTGGCGCATGACGAAACCGATGATGTCACCATGGGCGCCGCAGCCGAAGCAATGGAAGAAGCCCTTCTGGTCGTTGACGTAGAAGGACGGCGACTTCTCATTGTGGAAGGGACAGGGAGCCTTGTACTCGCGGCCGGCGCGGATCAGCCGCAACCGCTTGGAGACCACCTCCGACAAATTCAGCCGGGTGCGCAGTTCTTCCAGGAATTGGGGCGGGAAAGCCATGGTCGAACGGTCACCGGGGTGGGATGGGCAAAGGGCGCTAGGCTATAGCAGAGGCATAGTATGGGAACCAGCACCGCCGGCCCCAAGGGTGCAGATGGCGCAGGGGCAAAGCGTCAGTCCGGCTGCCTGACGAGATGCGTCCCGGCATAGAGCGCGCGCAACGGGGCCTGATAGCCGATGCTGTCCAGAGTCAGCACCTCGTCCCCGACGATCACCTGCGGACTTTCCGGCCAGCTGCCATCCGCCTGCCGGCGCAGAAGCTCCGCACCGACACCGGCCGTCCACAGCACCAGGATCTCGCGGACCGACGGCAACGTGGTGTAGGTCCAGACATTCTCCCACGTCTCGGCCTCGTTGCTGGGCGAGAGGATCTCGATCAGCAGGACCGGGTCGGGCAGCGTGCGCAGGCCCCGTTCATCCGGGGCGCAGGTCACGCCCAGGTCGGGAATGCGCATGTTGTGGCTGGATCGGACGCGGGGTTGCACACCCGGCGCGGTCACGACATGGCAGCCGGGCGCGCGGTCGGCCAGATGGTTGCCGATCAGGCGGGCGACGGTGCTCTGCAGAATGCCATGGGTGATGCTCGCCGGCGCCATGGCGCGCGGTTCGCCGTTCACCAGCTCATAGCGCGTGTCGGTGCCGTCGCCGTTCCAGTCCAGGAACTCCGCGACGGTCATGCCTGAAAAGCTGGATTTGCGGACCGCGACCATTCCACCGTCCTCCTGCCCGTCCGCCGCGCGGGGAATCAGACCTCAGCCTAGCCTGAGTCGCCCCGCGGCGGCCAGCGCGCCTTACTTGCCCGCCCTTATTTCCCGGACAGCCGCGCCTTCACCAGACCGCCGGCCTTGGCGAAGTCCATCTGGCCGGCATGGCGGGCCTTCAGCTCGGCCATCACCTTGCCCATGTCCTTGATGCTGGACGCGCCTAGCTCGGCAACGATGGCGTCGATGGCGGCGGCGGACTCGTCCTCGCTCATCTGCTTGGGCAGGAAGCGTTCGATGACCGCGATCTCCTCGCGCTCCTGCTGCGCCAGTTCCGGACGGCCGCCCTGATCGTACAGCCCCGCCGATTCGTTGCGCTGCTTCACCAGGGTCTGCAGCATCGACAGGATCTCCGCCTCGTCGATGCCGTCGGTCACGCCGCGGGTGCGGGCGGCGATGTCGCGGTCCTTCAGGCCGGCGAGGATCATGCGGATGGTGGACACCGCGCGCTGGTCCTTCGCGCGCATCGCATCCTTGAGGCTGTCGTTGAACTGCGTGCGCAGCGTCATGTCCTGTCTTCCTTGGTTCGTCGGGCCGGGAGCGGGCCGGGATCGAAAGGCTCCGGCCGGACAGCCGACTATTCCGAAAATGGCCGCCGATTTCCATGGCAAAAGCCCCATCCGGCGAATGGGCGCCCCGGAACCTTCCGACTTTGTCCGCGGATCAGGGCCGCCTTGCAAAGCTATTGCTGGAAATCCGGCCGCCAATCGTCATATAGGATGTCCGGCCCATCCGATCAGCCCACTCGATCCCACGTCACTGCCCATTCCGGCGGAGGTGGGTTGCGAGCGGCTACGTGTGCGCGCCCGGCGGGACGCTAGGCCGTCGCCGTTCCGCCGATCACCCGATCCGTCGCCGGCCGCGGTTTTTGGGAAGGTTTACAGGAATGACTCTCGCCACTCCCCCCTCCGACAATGCGGTTCACACCGGCGTCCTGGTCCTGGCCGACGGCACGGTGTTCCGCGGCCGAGGCATCGGCGCCACGGGGGATTCGGTGGGCGAGGTGTGCTTCAACACCTCCATGACCGGCTATCAGGAGATCCTGACCGATCCCAGCTACGCCGGCCAGATCATCACCTTCACCTTCCCGCACATCGGCAACACCGGCGCCAACGCCGAAGACATCGAGACGGTCACGCCGGCCGCCCGCGGCCTAATCCTGCGCGCCGACATCACCGACCCGTCGAACTGGCGCGCCACCCGCCACCTGGACGACTGGCTGAAGAGCTACGGCCTCATCGGTCTGGCTGGCGTCGACACCCGCCGCCTGACCCGCCGCATCCGCGACCTGGGCGCGCCCAACGGCGTCGTCGCCCATTCGCCGGACGGCAAGTTCGACATCGAGGCGCTGATCGCCAAGGCCAAGGGCTGGCCGGGTCTGGAGGGCATGGACCTCGCCAAGGACGTGTCCTGCCGCCAGACCTACGACTGGACCGAGGCCGGCTGGACCATCGGCGGCGGCTATGCCACCCAGGACAAGCCGCAGTACCATGTCGTCGCCATCGATTACGGCGCCAAGCGCAACATCCTGCGCTGCCTCGCCGCCGCCGGCTGCAAGGTGACGGTGGTGCCGTCGACCGCCACGGTCGAGGACGTGATGCGCCACCAGCCGGACGGCGTCTTCCTGTCCAACGGCCCCGGCGACCCCGCCGCCACCGGCGAATATGCCGTGCCGACCATCAAGGGCCTGCTCGACACCGGCGTGCCGATGTTCGGTATCTGCCTCGGCCACCAGATGCTGTCGCTGGCGCTGGGCGCCAAGACCACCAAGATGGCGCTGGGCCACCGTGGCGCCAACCATCCGGTCAAGGACCTCGCCTCCGGCCGGGTGGAGATCACCAGCCAGAACCACGGCTTCGTCGTCGTTCCGGAGACCCTGCCGGCCGACGCCGAGGTCACCCATGTCAGCCTGTTCGACGGCACCAACGAGGGCATCCGCCTGAAGGGCAAGCCGGTCTTCTCGGTGCAGTACCACCCGGAAGCCTCGCCCGGCCCGCAGGACAGCCACTATCTGTTCGACCGCTTCGTCCAGTTGATCGCCGAGAAGAAGGCGGCCTGACGCTCGATAGGCAGCAGGTCATGAAAAAAGGGGGAGCCGTTCGCGCGGCTCCCCCTTTTTCTATTTGGCGTAACGGTCCTTGTCAGGGGCCAGCGTCGTGGCGGTCGCCGTACGCGGCTGGACCCGCTGGATGCCGCCGTAGCAGCTGGTGCCGCCACGCCCGCCGGGTGATCCGGCGGCCTGGCCGTACTGGGTGCAATCGGCTGTCTGGCCGGCGGCGGTCTGGGTAGCGGTCGGCTTGTCGCCGCCATGCGTCTGGTCACGAGGCTGTGATTTGGATTCGTTCACAGTGGCCTCCTGGAGGTTGCGGACCATATCGATTATGGCCTCTCCTAGATTGCCAACATGGGCAGCGATCAGCGGTTCCAACAGATATGCGTCTTCCGGATTATCCGTTTTCCCACAAATCTGCACCGGCTGCCCAGCCCGACGGCCCCGCCTGCCCGCTCTGCGGCCGGCCGATGGTGCCGGGCGCCAGCCTGAACGAGCACCACCTGATTCCGCGCACCTATGGCGGCCGGGAAACGGTGACGATGCACCGCATCTGCCATGCGAAGATTCACGCGGTGCTGACCGAACAGCAGCTGCGCGACCACTATCACGAGATCGATGCGCTGCGCGGCCATCCCGACATCGCCGCCTTCATCCGCTGGGTTCGCCGCAAGCCGCCGGAGTTCATCGACGGTCATGCCACCGACCGGCGGCGGCGCAAGCGCTGACCGCCCTCAGCCCCGCTGCATCGCCCGCCGCGCAGCCGGCTTCGGCAGATACTCACGGGCCTCACCGTTGCAGACGCGGCTGACCCGCTCATACTCCTCGACCGTATCGACCTTGGCCTGCCGGCGGTCGCGCTCGCGGCCGAACTCCTGCATGATCCGCCGCATCGCCGATTCGAGCGGACGACGGATCGCCGCCATCGCCTGGGTCTGGCTGCGCGAGCGCACCGGCGCCATCCCGTCGATCACCTGCTCCAGGCGGCTGCGGATCTGCGGCATCATCTCGTTCAGCAGCGCCTCGTCCACCGCGACATGGCGCATCTCATGGGCCAGAACCTCGCCATGCAGGCAGGAATTGGCCGGGATCTCGCCGGCGACATGGACGATGCGCTGCTGGAAGCCGAAGCTGATGGTCAGCGCGCTGGCCGACGCGCAATGGGTGCCGTCGCCCATCGACTTGAACAGCGCCTGCACCTGCGACTGCTCGCCGTAACGCGCCTGGGTCAGCCCCAGCACATGGCTGTCGGTGGTGCTCGCCGGCCCCGGCGTCCGCCCCGGAAGCCGGGTCAGCTGGGCGATCGACAGGCTGTCGTCGCGCTTGATCGGCGCCAGCACGGTGTCGAGCGTCAGCTTGGTCGGCGGAAAGCCGCCGCAGCCATTGGACTGCGCCGCGGCCGGCATCGCCGCAAGGAAGAGCCCCAAAAGGGAAAGGAACAGGAGGCGAACGGTCATCCCAGCACTGTTACCGGGAAACCGTTCGCCGACAAGAGACATGGAAGGGTGGAGATCACCCCGCACCCCTTACTTCCCAGCCTTCAGCTGCTCCCGCGTCAGCCAGAACACCTCGCCGAAGCTGTTGGCGGTCTGCAGCCACAGGAAATCCAGGTGCGGATACTCCGCCTCCAGAATCTCGCGGCCGGTGCCGAACTCGCACAGCAGGCCGCCTTCGGGGGTCAGGTGCTTGGGCGCTTCCTTCAGGATGCGGCGGACGATGTCCAGCCCGTCGTCGCCGCCGGCCAGAGCCATTTCCGGCTCGGCGCGGAACTCCGGCGGCAGGGCGTCCATCGATTCGGCGTCGACATAAGGCGGGTTGGTGATGATGACGTCGTACTTGCGCGTCTTCAGCGGGGCGAACAGATCGCCCTGATGCAGGGTGATGCGGTCCTCGAAGCCGCTGTCGGCGACATTGCGCTTCGCCACCTCCAGCGCGTCGGGCGACAGGTCGACGGCATCCACCTGGGCCTCGGGGAAGATGCGGGCGGCCAGGATGGCGAGGCAGCCGGAGCCGGTGCACAGGTCCAGCACCCGCTCCACCGAGGTCGGATCCTCCACCAGCGTGAAATCGTCGCCGCCGAACAGGTCGGAGAACAGCAGCTCGCCGATGTAGGAGCGCGGAACGATCACCCGCTCGTCCACATAGAAGGGGATGCCCTGGATATAGGCCTTGTTCAGCAGGTAGGGCGCCGGCTTGCGGGTGTCGATGCGGGCATGGAGAATGCCGGCCACCGCCTCGCGCTCCGCCGCGGTCAGCCGGGAGTCCAGATAGGGGTCGAGCTGGTCGACCGGCAGGTGCAGCGTCTCCAGCACCAGGAACACCGCCTCGTCGAAGGCCGTGGTGGTGCCGTGGCCGTAATCCAGATCGGCCTCGTTGAATCGGCTGACGCCGTAGCGCAGGAAATCGCGGATGGTCGACAGCTCGGCGGCGGCTGCGGCGGCGGTGTGCTTGCTGGTCAGCTTGCTGGTCATGGGGCGCTGGCTCCGGTCAGGAACGGGAAGGGGATCAGAGGATGTCCAGCACCGACTCCGGCGGACGGCCGACGCGGGCGCGGTCGCCCTTCACCACGATCGGGCGTTCGATGGCGGCCGGATTGGCGGACAGGGCGGCGATCAGCGCCTCGTCGTCGAGGTCCTTGGCGATGCCGGCCTCCGCCGCTTCCTTGGCGCGGGTGATGTCGCGCGGCCCCTTGCCCAGCTTGGCGAGGATGGCCGACAGCTCCGCCGGGCCGGGCGGGGTCTTCAGATACTCGATCACCGTCGGCTCGACACCGCGGGACCGCAGAAGCTCCAGCGTCTCGCGCGATTTGCTGCAGCGCGGGTTGTGATAGATCGTCACGTCGCTCATGACCGACTTTCCAAGTTTGAAGAGCGGTCAGACTGATACACCCAACCCGCGTGCCGCGCCAATCCGGCATGCGGAAACGGACGCCGCGGCGCAACATCCCTCAGGTGACAAGGGATGGCTTTGGTATTACTTTGCGCGCTCGCTTTTCCGAAGGCCCGTGCGCGCCCTTATCCCGGTGGGCGGGCCATGCGGAACAGATCCGATGCCCAGATACGGATGCCGGCCGTGACCAAGCTCTCGCTCTCCAAGGACAAGATCAACATCCTCCTTCTGGAAGGTGTCCACGACAACGCCATCGACGAACTGGCCCGCGGCGGCTATGCCTCCGTCGAGCGGCTGCCGCGCGCGCTGGACGAGTCCGAACTGCTGGAGCGCATCGGTTCGGTCCACATCCTGGGCATCCGCTCGCGCACCCAGCTGACCGCCAAGGTGCTGGAGGCGGCGAACAAGCTGATCACCGTCGGCTGCTTCTGCATCGGCACCAATCAGGTCGACCTGAAGGCTGCGCGCCGCCAGGGCGTGCCGGTGTTCAACGCCCCCTATTCCAACACCCGGTCGGTGGCGGAGCTGGTGATCGGCGAGATCATCATGCTGATGCGCGGCATCTTCGAGAAGTCGCAGCTGGTCCATGGCGGCGGCTGGATGAAGTCGGCCAAGGACTCTTACGAGATCCGCGGCAAGACGCTGGGCATCGTCGGCTACGGCCACATCGGCACCCAGGTGTCGATCCTGGCGGAAGCCATGGGCATGCAGGTCCGCTTCTACGACGTCGTGCGCAAGCTGGCTCTCGGCAATGCACGGGCCTGCGACTCGCTGGAGGAACTGCTGTCGGTGTCCGACGTGGTGACCCTGCATGTGCCGGACACCCCGCAGACCCGCAACATGATCGGCGAGCGTGAACTGGCCGCCATGAAGAAGGGCAGCCACCTGATCAACGCCGCCCGCGGGCAGGTGGTGGACATCGAGGCGTTGGCCGCCGCGATGAGCTCCGGCCACGTCCTGGGCGCCGCCATCGACGTCTTCCCGGTCGAACCCGGTTCGGACAAGGATGAGTTCCAGAGCGCGCTGCGCGGCATCAAGACCGCCATCCTGACCCCGCACATCGGCGGCTCGACGATGGAGGCCCAGGCCAACATCGGCACCGAGGTGGCGCAGAAGCTGCTCGAGTATTCGGACAACGGCTCCACCGTCGGCGCGGTCAACTTCCCGCAGGTGGCGCTGCCGGTGCAGGCCGGCTGCACCCGCTTCCTGCACGTCCACGAGAATCGTCCGGGCATCCTGCGCAAGGTGAACGAGGTGTTCTCCGGCCGCGACCTGAACATCGCCGCCCAGTATCTCCAGACCGATCCGGAGCTGGGCTATGTGGTGGTCGACGTCAACGGCGATGTCGACGAGCTGGAGGTCGTCAACGACCTGCGCGCCATCGAAGGCACCCTGAAGGCGCGCTTCCTGTTCCCGTCTCAGCGCTGATCGGATAGGAGAAGGGTTCCGGGGCGGGGCGACTGCCTCCCCCCGGGAACCCTTCCCCATGCCGCCCGGTTGTCCCCTCATGATGCTGCGCCGCAGCACCAGCCTTGAGAGGACGACCGCCATGACCGACCGCCACTCCACCATGCTCAAGACCCTGGGCCTCACCGCGCTGGCGCTGGGCGGGCTGGCCGTCGCCAACACCCTGGCGGCACGCGCGGCCGAGCGCCGCTATCCGCCGGAAGGCCGTTTCCTGACCGTCGACGGCGTCCGCCTGCATTACATGGAGGCCGGCGAAGGTCCGCCGGTCGTGCTGCTGCACGGCAACGTCTCCGCCCTCGGCGATTCGCTGGCGAGCGGCCTGTTCCAGCGGCTGGCGCGGACTCACCGGGTGATCGCCTTCGACCGCCCAGGCATGGGCCACAGCGATCGCCCCCATGACCGCGACTGGACACCGGAGGATCAGGCCGACCTGCTAGCCCAGGCCTTCGCCGCCCTGAACATCGAGAACGCCGTGGTGGTCGGCCATTCCTACGCCACCCTCGTCGCCCTGGCGCTGGCGCTGGACCATCCGCGGACGGTGAAGGGTTTGGTGCTGTTGGCCGGCTATTATTTCCCGACGACGCGGGTCGACACGGTTCTGGTGGCGCCATTGGCGATGCCGGTGCTGGGCGGCCTGCTGCGCCACACCCTGTCGCCGCCCGTCTCCAAGGCAATGATGCCGGGCCTACTGAAGACGCTGTTCTCACCGCGGCCGGTGCCGGACCACCTGACGGAGAGCTTCCCCGCCGCCCTGACGATCCGGCCGGGCCAGTTGCGCGCCAACGCCCAGGACGGCGTCACCATGGTGCCCGCCGCCGAGCGGCTGCAGCACCGCTATGCCGGGGTGACGGTCCCGGTGGCGATCTTCGCCGGGCACCATGACCGGGTCGTCTCGCAGGAGGAACAGAGCGGCCGGCTTCACCATGTCCTGCCCGACAGCACCATTCATTGGGTGCCGGACTCCGGCCACATGGTGCATTACGCCGACCCGGAGCTGGTGGTGCGCCGGATCGACGAGCTGTCAGCCGAAAAGGCGATGCCGCGGGTCTGCGCTCACAGGTAGCGCCGCATCAGGATGCTGCCGCCCTGGTGCGGCAGGCGGGGATGCCAGGGGATGTCGGCGCGGCCGATCTCCTCGAATCCCTCGCCTGCGTAGAGACGGCGGGCCGGCTCGTTGTCGGCCCAGACATGCAGGGTGACGCGGTCGAAGCCGCCGGTCCGCGCCCGCTCGTAGAACCAGCCGAGCAGCCGCCCGGCGATGCCCTGCCGCCGCAGGTCCGGATCGACCGCCAGCGCCGACAGGAAATAGCTGCCCCAATCCAGCGTTTGGGAAAATTCGGCCATATGGGCGACGCGGTCGGGCGGCAGGCCGCTGTAATCCTCCGTCCGGATCCAGTCGGTGGGATAGCCGTGGGCGACGCCGACCACCTGCCCGTCCAGTTCCGCGACTCCGCTCTGCCGGTGCGACAGCGACCCGCTGCGCCCAGCCAGTCCCGGCACCAGCATCTCCGCCGCGGTCATTCCCGGCATCAGCCCGTCGAGCAGAAATTCATAGACCCCGCCCCCGGCAATGTCGATCAGCCGCGCCAACTCCGGGGCGTCGTCGGCATCGGCCGGGCGGATGCGGAGACGGTCGTCAGTCAATGCAGGGCTCACGGCGGGAACCTTCGATCAGGAGAGCGGCCGAATAGAAGAGGCCCTCCCGCCGCCGATTTCCAGCCCCTTTCGTGCGAACCGGCTCGCTCAGCCCTGATCGGCGGCGCGGTTCAGGTCGTCGCGCAGCCGCAGCAGCGCATCGCGGAGCGACATCAGTTCCCCGGCCGAACTGCCGGCGGCGGCGGCGATCCGCGTCGGCAGGCATTCGGCCTTGCCGCGCAGAGCCGCGCCCTCGGCGGTCAGGCCGATGCGGACCAGCCGTTCGTCCTGCGGATCGCGGGCGCGGGTGAGAAGCCCCTGCCCTTCCATCCGCTTCAGCAGCGGGGTCAGCGTGCCGCTGTCCAGCCCCAGCCGCTCGCCCAGCAGCTTCATCGACTGTCCGTCCTGTTCCCACAGCAGCAGCATGATGAGATACTGCGGATAGGTCAGGCCAAGCTGCTCCAGCATCGGGCGATAGACGCGGCTCATCGCCAGATTGGCCGAATAGAGCGCGAAGCACGCCTGGTTGGAAAGCAGAAGCGGGTCGTCCTTGTCGGCTGCCATGATGGGTGAACCTTGCAAATGCGGCGCGCCGCCGGGATGCCGCGCGTCGGTCGATCGTGCATCCTGCACAATCGCGCGCAACAGCCCGGCGGCGCAATGCCGAAGGCTTCTCGCCTCAGGCGATGCCCTCAGGCCCGGTCCTTAGGCAACGGTCGTGGTAACCGGAATGTTGCCCTTGGTGGCGTGGCTGTAGGGGCAGACCTTGTGGGCGCGGGCCAGCAGATCCTCGGCCGCGGCCTTGTCCATGCCCGGCAGCGAGACCACGAAATCGACCGTCAGGCCGAAGCCCTCGCCATCGTCGCGGGCGCCGATGCCGACCGTGGCGTTCACCGTCAGATCGACCGGAACGGCGATCTTGTCACGATTGCCGACGAACTTGATGGCGCCGATGAAGCAGGCCGAATAGCCGGCGGCAAACAGCTGTTCCGGGTTGGTGGCGCCGCCCTGGCCACCCAGTTCCTTCGGCGCGGCCAGCGCGACCGACAGCAGTCCATCCTCGCTGACGGCCTTGCCGTCACGGCCACCGGTCGCGGTCACCTTGGTCGAATAGAGGGTCTTCATGGTGCGTGCTCCTTCAGTGAGTTTGGTTTCCGGGGCGGCGGCCTTGACCGGCGCCCGTCGATCTCGTGGAACCAAATATCGCGCACAATTCGATTGCGCGCAACGTATTTGGTCGTGCGTAATTGAATTGTGCGCAATGCATCCGACGCATGGCCCGTCTTTCGAGCCCCACCTCACTGAAACAGTTCCGCAGGCCCATCGACGGGCTGGCCCTCGCCCACCGCCGGAGGCCCTACCCGACAATCCGGCCCCGCCGTAGCGGGAGCACCGGATCGAAGCGCGCGACCGGCTGCCCCCGCTGGTCGAGCGGGGGACGGCGCGGTTCAGCGGCAGCGACGCTTTGACCCGGTGGACCGTGGACGCGCGCTCCCGCTCAGAAGGCGGCGCGGAGGCCGGCGTAGACGGTACGCCCCTCACCCGGATAGAAGATCTGGGTGCCGGCGCGTCGGGCGTCCGTGATGGTGCCGATGTCGCTGACGTAGCGCTTGTCCGTCAGGTTGCGCGCGTCGACGAACAGCAGGACCCCGTCCTTCACCTCCATTCCGGTCTGGACACCCAACAGCGTGTAGCCCGGCGCCCGCAGCGTGTTCGCCTGATCGGCCCAGGCGCCCTGCGGCACCCAGTCCACGGTCGGCGTCACGTAGAAGCCGTCCGGCCGCGTGTAGGACAGGGACGTCCGCAGGACGTTCTTCGGCACGCCGGCGATGCTGTTGTTGCCGTATTGCCGGTCATTGCGGAAGTGGAAGTCGTTGTGGTTCCACACCTGTCCGACGATGAGCTTGTCGCCGGCCGTGGGGCCGGTGATGTCGCTGGCGACCTCGACCTTGATGCCCAGCTCCAGGCCCTGGTGCACGGTGCGGTCGGCATTGAAGGTGGCGGCCGGAATGCTGGGATTGGTGGTGAACTGCAGCATCTCCCCCTTCACCTGGGAGCGGTACAGCGTGGCGTCCCAGGAGAAACGCCCCTTCTGCCCGCGCGTCCCCACTTCCGCCGTCCAGGCGCGTTGCGCCTGCAGCGGCACGAAGGCGGGATTGCCGTTCGCCTGGGTCTGGGTGAGGTCGCTGAAGTCCGGCACGTCCATGCTGCGGGTGACGTCGGCAAAGACCTGCACGTCCGGCAGCGGCTCCCACAACAGGCCGAGCTTGGGGTTGAACCCGTCATAGGTCCGGTCGGAGTTGCGCCGCGGGTTCCAATGGTCGGTGAAGCTGCGCTCGTTGCGCAGCATCTTGGCCCCGGTCATCACCGCCAGGGTGGGCATGACATAGAGCCGGTTTTCGAGGTAACCCTCGTAGTTCCGGGCTTCCTGGCGGGTGTCGGCGGTCTGGGCGCCGCGGCTGCCCTTCACATTGACGAACTGCAGCGCCTTGTTGGTGCCGGCATAGGCCCGCAAGCCGACGGTCAGCTCGTCGCGCAGCCCGCCCACGGTGAAGGAGGTCGTGTAGCGGGTGCCGACGCCGTAGGTCCAACCATCCTGGTCAATGACCTGGAAGATCGGATGGAACAGCTTCTTGTGAATCCCCCAGCTGTCGATGTCCAACTGTCCGCCGTCGAGATGGATGGTGGTGCGGTTGGCCAGCCGTTCGGTCCAGGTCATGCGCGACTGGTCGCCCGACAGTGCCGCCGCCGCGGCGGAGCGCGGCCGGTTCAAGGCATCGCCCAAGCTCAGCGCACCGGGCAGCTTCTGGTCGACGACATAGGCGCCGGCGTAGAAGCGGGTCTCGACATTCGGGTTGAAGCGGTAGCCGACATTGGCATTCAGCAGTTCGCCTTGCCCTTCCGAATGGTCGCGATAGCCGTCGGAATGGGCGACGGTGCCGCTGATCAGATAGTCGGCGTCGCCGACCACGCGCGAAACCTGACCGCTGGCGGTGGCCGCGCCGTAGCTGCCCCCCTCCACCCGCAGGACGTTGGGCGCGACGGCGGTGCGGGCGGTCGGCGTCACGAAGTTGATGGCGCCGCCGAGGGTCGAAGAGCCATAGGCGAGCCCGTTCCCGCCGCGAAAGACCTCGGCATAGCGCAGGGCCAGCGGGTCGATCTGGTAGAAGTCGCCGCTGCCGTCGGCGAGGTTGACCGGAATGCCGTCCTGCAGCAGCTCGATCCCCCGCAGATGGTAGCCGCGGGCAAGGCCGGAGCCGCGCATCGACAGGCGGACCTCCTGGCCATAGCGGCTTTCGACGAAGACGCCGGGCGTGTCCTTGAGGACGTCGCGCAGATCCTTGGCATGCTGGCCCTTATAGGCCTCGGCATCGATGAAGCCGACGGAGCCGGCCGTGCGGTTCAGGTCGTCGCGCGCCTGCTCGGCGGACGGGGCGGTCGGGGAGCCGGCGCCTTGCGCGTTGATGGTGAGGGTGTCGAGGGTCACCGGGGCTGCCGTTTGCGCCGCGGCCGGAACCGGGGTCAGCACGGTGGTCGTCAGAAGAAGTGCGGCCAACGCGGCGGCACCGCGTCCGATGGTTTGGAAACGGGTCACAAAAGCTCTCCCTTGCGGGCCGGCGTCACGGGCCGGCCGGTCTCGTCGTTCAGCGGCTGTATCGGCGATGCGACGATCCCGGAGGCGCACGGGCGTTGGGGCGGTGGATGGAAGACCGGCGACGCGGCGGAGATCCGATGCGGCGGCGCTGCACCAAGCCGTGCCGGTGCGGCAACGGAAGCACGCCACCGTCGGGGGGAATGGCTGCGGGGACGGCGCAGCAGGTCAGACAATCGGGGCACAGGCGGTGCCCATGGCCCGCATCCGGCTTCGCCGAGCCGTTATAATCCGGCGCTTCGTCGTGCTGGCACAGCGACTGTTCCGCGACGGCCGCGGCCGCTTCGGCCACCAGCATCGCCACGGCCTGCCTCGGCGCCCAACACTGCAGCAGAAGCAGCGCCAGGGCGGCGAGGAGGGCGACAAGGCGGAGCGGGCGCGGCACCGGGGTCATGACTGGTCCGTCACCGCAACGCGAACTGCACGGGCAGCACGACATCGAGCCGGTCGCCGGGAAGGTCGTCCGGCATCGGCGGCAAGGGAGCCGCCCGCTCGATCATCACCTCCACCTGTCGGTCGAGGCTGTCGAAGCCCGAACCACGCTCGATGCGCCAGGACAGCACGGCACCATCGCGGGCCACGACGAAGCGCAGCAGGACGGTGCCCTCTTCGCGGGCGAGCTGGGCCGCACGCGGATAGGTCTTGTAACGGGCAAGCCGGGCCTGGAGCCGCGCCAGATAATCGGGCGGCGGCCCTGCGACGCGGGCCGGCGCCGGTTGCGACGGCGCGGATTGAGATTGGGGTTGAGGTTGGGCCACCGGAGGACGGTCGGCGACCTTCGACGCGGCAGACGCAACCGGTCGCGGATCCGGGCGAGTTGCCGGGCGCTTGACCGTTTCCGGCGGGCGGGGTTTGACAGCCGGAAGCGGGATCGCCGCCATGTCCGGGGCTGCCGCCGGCGGAGGCGGAACCTCCTCGATGGGCGTGGGGTCGGCGACGGCGACCGGTTGGGGGACCGGGTCCGGCAACAGCGGGGGCGGTTGCTCGGGCAAGGGGTCCGCCGGCGCCTGCTGCTCGGCCTGCTGTTCGGCGGCCGGCTCCGGCGGCGATGGATCAGCCGGGGGCGTCACTTCCGCCGGAGGCTCTGGATCGGGCTGCCGGAGGTCGAGTTCGACCAGAACCGCGGCCGGAGCTGGCGGCACGGGATCATAGCGCGCAGCCAGAAGGGCCAGCGCCCCGACATGCAGGGCGATCGAGAGGGCCCGCGCCCAATGGCGTCCTGCCCGGCGCATGGTCGGGGGGCGCATGGTCAGGGCGCCTTCTTCGCGGCAGGGGCCAAACCCTCCGCCATCAGCGACACCCGGGCAAAGCCGGCCTGGCTGACCTGCCCCATGACCTCCATGACCCGGCCATAGCTCAGCGCGCGGTCCCCCCGCACATAGACGACCGTGTCGGGGGCCTCCCGCGCCAGGGCCGCCAGCCGCGCCGGCAGATCGGCCGGCGCCATCTCCTCCTGGCCCAGGAAGACGCGGCCGTCCTCGTCGATGCTGACCTGGACGGGATCGCGCGGCTGGCTGAGTTTCTGGGCGGCGGTCTTCGGCAACTGCACCGGCACGCCGGCCGTCATCAGGGGTGCGGCCACCATGAAGATGACCAGCAGGACCAGCATCACGTCGATGAAGGGCGTGACGTTGATCTCGGCGACCGGACGGTAGGAGAACTCGTCCCCCGTCCGGTTCTCCGCAGGTGTCATCCCCATCACTCGGCCGCCACGCGGTGGGGCAGGCTGCGGCTGCGCACTGCCTGTCCGGCAAGGCGGCCGATGGCGACCGACAGCCGCTGCGACAGCCGGCCGAGGCCGCTGGTCAGCGCGTTGTAGGCGACCACCGCCGGGATGGCGGCGACCAGACCGATGGCGGTGGCGAACAATGCCTCGGCGATGCCCGGCGCCACCACGGCAAGGCTGGTGTCGTTCGCCCCGGCGATCGCGACGAAGCTGCGCATGATGCCCCACACCGTCCCGAACAGCCCGATGAAGGGAGCGGAGGAGCCGACGGTGGCGAGCACCGGCAGATGGCCGTCGAGACGGCGCAGTTCCTCGGACATGGCGGTACGCATGGCACGCTCCAGCCGCTCGCGCTGCTCGGCCCGGCTCTCGCCCGGATCGAAATCGTGCCACTCGTGCCGCCCGGCGGCGGCGATGGCGGCGGGCAGCCCGGAGAAGACGGTGTCGAGACCGCCTCCGCCGGCGACCGCCGCCTCGAAGGCGCGGGCCTGTGCCTTGGCGCGGGCGAGCGCCATGGATTTTTCCAGAATGATCGCCCAGCACGCCATCGACGCGGCGAGCAGCAGGATCATCACGCCCTTCACCACCGGATCGGCGGCAAGGAACAGGCCCACGATCGAGAAATCATGGTCTGGCATGAACCCCTCCCATAGATGCGCCGCAGCGGTCAGTGACCGGATGTCGGGGCGGTCAGGGTCAGGCCGGGGGCCGGTTCGGGGAGGTCGGCCGGCGTCTTGCCGGGCTCCGGAATCTCGATCCAGCGGGCCACGCCGGAACCGCATTCCTGCACCACCGGGAAATACAGCACCGTGCCTGCGGGCTGCTTGGGCAGCACGGCCTGGAAGACGAACTCGTCATACCAGGCGTCGGGCAGCGAACCGCCGGTCCAGGCGATCTCGGTGACGCCATGGGTGATGGTGCGGCCGTGCGACTGATAGGGCTGGGCGTATTCGCCGTCCTTGGCGGTCAGCGTCCAGCCGGGCTTCGGCATCGGCTTGGCGGCGACGACGCCGGCCGGCAGCCGGATGCGGACGGCGGTGGTGGCGGCGCCGCCGCAGCCGTGCGGCACCTTGACGACGGCCTTGTAATAGCTGCCGGCCGGGGCCTCGCGGGTTTCCAGGGTGACATGCGCGGACGCGGTGCCGGCCGTTGCGGCAAGGCACAGGAACCCGGCGCCCAGCGCCAGGGCTTGAATACGGTTCATGATGAGAGTTTCCGGACAGGAGATCGGGTGGGCGCACGCGCAGCGCACCCAGTTGACGGCGATCAGACCTGTGCGGTGTCCGGCGGCGCCCGTGGATGGAGGCACGTCAGGAAGAGCAGGCGCGGACGGACGCCGGCCTCCTGCGGCTGCGCGACCGCGTAATGATCGGTGGGGACCGGAAGCTCGCCGCCCGGTTCCGTAATCAGGCCGTGGGTGCCGAGCGCCAGACAGAACGGACAAACAGTTCCGTGATCGTCGCCGCCGGTAGGAGCCTGCGGGCTGTGCGCCGCCCCCGTCGGCATCTGCATCCCGGACCCGGCGCCAGGCTCCGGCTCGCCGCTTTCCTGGTGGCAGTCATGTGCCGCCGCGGCCTCGACCGGGTTTCCGATCCGGTAGCCGGCGGCCCGGGCCGCCATGGCGAAATCCGGAACGATGGTCTGCACCAGGATGGCAAGGATCGCCAGCCACGCCAGAACCCGCTGCCGACCGCCAAGCCCCCAGCAACCGCAAAGAGCGGTTCGTCGGCAAGAGGCTGGAGGGAGGCGGCGGGACATTCGACGCGACGGCTCGGCATTGGCTGTTGTGCGGGCAGAGGTATCAGGATCGGTTGCCTCCGGACTTGTCCGAGATCAAGCGAGGATCAATCCGACGTAGAAACCCGCCCCGCAGCCATTATCCCGGGGAGCATGGCTAAATCGTCTCACCCTTGTCGAACGGCTTGACTGGACGATGCCGCGCGTGAACGTTGGTTCCGGCCTTCCGCAACAGCTGGCTGACCTCGCATGGCTCGTCGCCGGACAGTCCGAAGCATGCGGGCGTCACGCTGATCGAGCCCCAACGGCACTGACATCCGGCACCAGCCGGGTGATCGGGCTGCATGCAGCCCTCGACCATGCCCCCTACCAGAGCGAGGCATCCTCATGCGTCCCGGCCTCCGTCGTATGACCGGCGTTCTTCCAATCGTGGTCTTGGCCGTGCTGATCCTCGCAGCCTTCCCGCCGAGCGGCTGGGCCCATGCGGTGCTGATGGAGTCGGTTCCGGCCGAAGGCGCCAGCCTCGACACCGCGCCGGCAAGCTTGACGCTGAGCTTCAATGAACCCGTCACTCCCGTCCGTATCCAACTGCTCGACCAGCAGGGACGGGATATGGCCGAGCAGCAAAGCGCGGTGGCGGAGAACGACAGCGTACGCCTCGCCCTGCCGCCGGGATTGCCGAACGGCCTCTATGTCGCCAGCTATCGCGTCACCTCGGCGGATGGCCATCCCGTTGCCGGTTCCTTCACGTTCGGGATCGGCGTGGCGCCGTCATCGGCGGCCAGCCCGCTTCCGCAGGACGACCCGTCCCGTGCCGCCGCCCTGGCCGGCCTGCTGTTGCGGACCTTGCATTACGCCACCCTGCTGGCCGGCACAGGCGGTGGCCTGTTCCTGGTGCTGGTGACGGGACGCTGGGCGACGCTCAACGACCGGCTGAAACCCTTTCTGTGCCTGATGCTGCTGGCGGCCGGCCTGTCGGCGACGCTGCTGGTGGGGGTGACCGGGGTGACGCTGGCAGGTCAACCCCTCGCCGCCCTGCTGACCGGAAGCCCCTGGACCACCGGAGCGGCGAGCAGCGTCGGCATCAGCGCCGGAGTCGCTCTGCTCGCCCTGCTCTGCTCGGCCTCTGGCTTGGCATTGGAGTTCCGTCCTGCGGTCGGACAGGGGCTGCTGGTGACGGGGGCACTGCTGGGGGCCACCTCGCTGGCCGTCACCGGCCATGCGGCCACGGCCTCTCCCCGATGGCTGAGCGCGCCGCTCGTCGGTTTGCATGGGCTGATGGCGGCCTACTGGGTCGGAGCGTTCTGGCCGTTGAGGATGGCATTGCGCCTGGAGTCGCCGGTTGTCGCCGCAAGGCTGACCCGCCGATTCTCGCGCTTGGCCGTCGGTGCCGTGGCCATCCTGGCCGGAGCCGGCATGGTTCTGTCCGCAATCCAGCTCCGCTCCTTCCAGGCGATCCTGTCCAGCAGCTATGGCTGGGTGTGGGCCGGCAAGATGCTGGCTGTCCTGTTGCTGCTCGGACTGGCGGCGTGGAACAGGCAGTCCCTGAGCCCGGCCCTCGACGGAGATGGCGACCGGGGTGGCGACCACGCCGTCAGGGCACTGCGGCGGAGCATCGTCCTGGAGATGGCGGTGGCCGGCGCTGCCCTGCTGCTGACAGCGGCCTTCGCCCTGACGCCCCCGCCCCGCGCATTGAGCGCAGCCGAGGAAAAGCCACCGGCCGGATTTTCCACCCTTGCGGTGAAAGGAGGTCTCGTCGCCATCATCGACGTTGTTCCGGCGAAGCCGGGAAGCAACGGCGTTCGGCTCCATCTTCAGGATGAGGATGGCAAGCCGGTTTCCACCCGTGAGGTGACGATGAACTGGGAGCTGTCGGCAGCGGGTGTGGCCCCTCTGCGGCGTACCCTGACAACCTACGGCCCTGGCTTCTTCGGAGTCGACGACATGACTCTGCCGCTTGCTGGTCGATGGTCGTTGCGCCTTGAGGTGCTGATCGACGATTTCGACAAGCGGACGTTCCAAACCGAAGTGTCGATCGGTGAGGCGCCGGGGGACATCGGGACGATCAAGTGACGGCATTCGCAAAGTGAGGAACAGGGCGTTTTGGCGATGAACGATCACCGCCGGTCCTGCTGCGCCCTCGGTTGCAGGATCTCGCCGCGATGGAGATGCGCTGCGCCCGGTTGAGCGGGCATCGCACGAATCTGTTCGGTTACGTTGAGTTCCACACGGCGCCGAAAGATGACGCATCGGCAGCCGATGACGCGGGCAAAGAAAAAGCCCTGGAACCGTTAGGTTCCAAGGCTTTTCCGGTCCTTCCGGAACTGGTCGGAGCGACAGGATTCGAACCTGCGACCCCCAGACCCCCAGTCTGATGCGCTACCAGGCTGCGCTACGCTCCGTCAACTTCACCGCAGTGCTTGCGGCTTGGCTCCGGAAGGGAACGGGACTATAGCCGCGGGCTTTTGCCGATGCAACATCTCCCGTGATGATTTTTCAGCTTTTTTTGCTCCCCATTTCGGACAGTCGGGACAGCACCGATCGCAGCGATTTCAACTCGTCCAGCACCATGTTGATCTCGTGACGTACTGCATCGGACAGGGGCGGATGATCGGCACCGCCCTCCCCGACGTCATCGGACTCGTCCCCGGCGAAAGCCTCGGCATCCGCCGCGTCGCCGCCATCATCCGTATCTTCCGGCAGCGGCGGCGTCGGGTCGGCCATCCGCCCTTCCTTCAACAGGCGCTGAACGCCCTTGATGGTATAACGGTCCTCATACAGCAGTGCCTGGATGCGCCGCAGAAGCTCGACATCCTCCGGCCGGTAATAGCGTCGCCCACCGCCGCGCTTCAGCGGGCGGATCTGGGGAAACTTCGTCTCCCAGAACCGCAGCACATGCTGAGGCACGTTGAGGTCGGTCGACACCTCGCTGATGGTGCGATAGGCCGTGGCGGATTTCATGACCGGATCAGGCCGCCATCCGACAACGATCGGGGGCGGCAGTCCGTGGGACGGCACGGCATGGCGATGGGCAGGGCTTCCGGATCATCATCGGAAACGGCCGGCGTCAGGACAGCGCCCGCGCGGGCGTCGGCGCCCCACCCTCCTGAACGTCGTTGATGCGGTTCTTCAGAACATGGCTGGCGCGGAAGACCAGGACGCGGCGCGGCAGGATCGGCACCTCTTCCCCGGTCTTGGGGTTGCGGCCGATTCGCTCGCCCTTCTGGCGGACCTGAAAGCTGCCGAAGGACGAGATCTTCACCATCTCCCCCCGGGCGAGCGCATCGGAAATCTCGTCCAGGACGGTTTCGACCAGATCGGCCGATTCATTGCGCGAAAGACCGACCTCCTGATAGACGGCTTCGCTCAATTGCGCGCGCGTGACGGTGTTTTGCGACATTGTTCGACCTCCCCCCGCAACCATTGCGAAGACGGTAATCCGGGGGAAGAAGGTCCGTCAATTCAAAAGCTTGGCAGGCGCAAACGGCCCGGCCGAAGTCCGGCCGGGGTTGCAGCGCAGCATGCTGATGGGGAAATGGGGAAGGAGCGCCGGCGGCTTACCAGCGGATCAGCGCCGAACCCCAGGTCAGGCCGCCGCCGATGGCTTCCATCAGGATCAGGTCGCCGCGCTTGATGCGGCCGTCGGCAACCGCCTCGCCCAGCGCCAGCGGGATCGACGCGGCCGAGGTGTTGCCATGGCGGTCCACCGTCAGCACCACCTTTTCCGGCGACAGCTTCATCTTGCGGGCCAGCCCGTCGATGATGCGGCGGTTCGCCTGGTGCGGCACCATCCAGTCGATGTCGGTCGACTCGAGGCCGTTGGCGACCAGAGCCTCCTCCACCACCGCCGACAGCTTGGACACGGCATGGCGGAAGATTTCCTGCCCGTGCATGCGGACATGGCCGATGGTGCCGGTGGACGACGCGCCGCCATCGACATAGAGCAGGTCGTACTGGGTGCCGTCGGAATGCAGGTGGGTGGACAGCACGCCGCGGTCGGACGAATCGCCCTTGCCCTCATAGGCATCCAGGACGATGGCGCCGGCGCCGTCGCCGAACAGCACGCAGGTGGTGCGGTCGCTCCAGTCCAGCAGGCGGGAGAAGGTCTCCGCCCCGATCACCAGGGCGCGCTTGGCCTGACCGTTGCGCAGGAAATTGTCGGCCACCGACATGGCATAGACGAATCCGGCGCACACCGCCTGGATGTCCATGGCGAAGCCCTTGGTCCCCAACGCCGCCTGCACCTTGGTCGCCGTTGCCGGGAAGGTGTTGTCGGGCGTGGTGGTGGCCAGGATGATGCAGTCGATGCTGGAGGCCGGCACGCCGGCATGTTCCAGCGCGCGGGTCGCCGCGGCGATGGCGAGGTCGGAGGTCTTCTCCCCCTCCGCGGCGATGTGGCGCGACTTGATGCCGGTGCGCTGGACGATCCACTCGTCCGACGTGTCGACCCGCTGTTCCAGATCTTGGTTGGTGACGACGTTGGACGGCAGGAAGATACCGCAACCCAGAACTCGGGAACGCATGACCATTGTTCAGCCCGCCGCCGCCTTCGTGTCGGGAAGAGGGTTCGCGTCGGCTATGCGCCCCATCTCTTCCTTGATGCGTTCGTTGAAGCCGTGCGTCGCCAGATTGACGGCGACCGCGACGGCGTTGGCGAAGCCGACCGCGTCGGTGCCGCCATGGCTCTTCACGCAGACGCCGCGCAGGCCCAGGAACATCGCGCCGTTGTAGCGGCGCGGGTCGATCCGCTCGCGGAAGCGCTTGAAGGCGCCGCGTGCCAGCAGATAGCCGATCCGTGCCAGGAACGACGTCGCGAAGGTCCGGCGCAGGAATTCGGAGAACAGCTTGGCCGTGCCCTCCGCCGTCTTCAGCGCGACATTGCCGGTGAAGCCGTCGGTGACGATGACGTCGACCGTTCCCAACCCGATGTCCGTGCCCTCGACGAAGCCATGGAAACGGCCGGGCAGCGGCATGTCGCGCAGGCTGGCCGCCGCGGCACGCACCACCTCGTTGCCCTTCATGTCCTCCGACCCGATGTTCAGCACACCGATCGACGGCTCCGGAAGGCCCAGGATGGCGCGCGCGAAGACGGCCCCCATCACGGCGAACTGGACGAGATTTTCCGGCTGGCATTCGGCGTTGGCGCCGAGGTCCAGCATCACGCTCTCGCCCCGTTGCGTCGGGAAGAAGGAGGCCATCGCCGGCCGGTCGATGCCCGGCAGCGTCTTCAGCACGAATTTCGCCATCGCCATCAAGGCGCCGGTGTTGCCGGCCGACACCACGCAGGCAGCCTCGCCCGCCGCGACGGCGTCGATGGCAAGCCGCATGCTGGACTGGCGACCGGCGCGCAGCGCCACTGCTGGTTTGGCGTCACCGGCCACGAAGTCGGCGGTGTGGCGGATCTCCGCCACCGCCTTCAACGCAGGCCGCTGGTTCAGCAGCGGTTCAAGCCGCTGCTGGTCGCCATACAGCAGAAAGCGCACGTCGGGATGGCGCTCCCGCGCGATGTCCGCCCCGGCAATGACCATGTCGGGGCCGTGATCGCCACCCATGGCATCCAGGGCGATGGTCAGGCGCTGGCTCACCGCGAACAGGCTCCCCGGCTTGGACCCCGGTAGGGGCGACCAGCGCCCCCGGTCATCGGGACCTCAGACAACGCGATCCGGATCAAGCGGCCGCGGTGCCGCTCTGAACCACTTCACGCTGGTCGTAATGGCCGCAAGACCCGCAGACGTGGTGCGGACGCTTCAGCTCGCCGCAGTTCGGACACTCGTTGTACGCCGAGGTCGGCAGAGCGTGGTGCGAACGCCGCATGTTGCGCCGCGACTTGGAGGTCTTCTTCTTCGGAACAGCCATGACCGTAAACTCTCTTCATTGGAAAGGGCGGCCCGAACAGGGGCCGCCCAGCGCGAGCGGCATTCAATAAGGCAAATGCCCCCAAAGGGCAAGCCCGAACAACCCCCATTTCGCAACCCCGCGCCGCTCATTGGTGGGGGTGGAAATGCCGGCCCTTATACAAGGCACGGCGGGGAAAGCAACAGCCGGATCAGTTGCGCGACTTCAACTGCTGCAGGACGGCGAATGGATTGGGCTTTTCAGGCTCCGCAGCCGCCTCTTCCTCCACCGTCTCCTCGCCCTCATGCTCGCGATAGTCCTCGAATTCCACGCCCTCCGCATGAGGATAGGGGTCGAGTCCGAGCGACAGGTGCTGCGCCGTCAGCTCGCCGATGTCGATTCGGTTGTTCTCCATCGGCTCTGGAATGTCTTCGTCCGACAGGGACGGGTCGAAATCGACCTCCAGCCCCTGGTCCTCGATCATCGACGGCGGAGCGAACAGCGCATCGAAGCTCTCGCTGACATGGGCGGGCACCGGTTCCAGCGTGACGACGCAGGTCTGCACCACGTCGGCCTCCAACTGGCCGGAGACACGAATCATCTGGCCGCCGCGCACAGCGCGCAGTTTCACCGTGGCGGTCAGGCTGCCGATCGACTCCAGCTCCAGCCGCTCGGCCAGCGCCTTGCGCTCCGTCTCCGTCGCTTCGATGGTCTCGGTCACGTCGGCGCGGCGCACCGCGTCGGCAGGGACGATGCGCGAGAATTCCGGGGCCGGCAGGGCACCGTTGGCAGGGCTCATGGCGAAAGACTCTCTGATCGTAAACCGAAACGGCCGGCGCGACGGGCGACCGGCATCTGTTTGAGTCACATGCAGCCGCCGGACCGGAAAGGCAAGCCCTCAAGCAACGCCCCGGGCATCACCCCAGGCATCGGCCGCCCGGCTGCGGGCGATTCACCGCTCACCTTATATAGTGCAGCGCTCACGCCGGCACCGGGGCGAAGCGGACCTCCCCCCGCATCAGCGACTCCAGCGGCTGGGCGTCAAGCGCCGCGGCGCAGGCGCGGGCATAGGCGGCCATGGTCGCCAGCGCCCCGTCCGGCACCGGGTCCACCGTGCCGTAGAGGTTGTTGTCGAGCGCCACCTCCAGCCTGCCGTGGTCGGAGTCGGCCAGTGCCTCGTCATAGGCGCGGATTCGCCCGGCCATGCCGCGGGCCATCGTCTTGACCCGCCGGGCGATGCCGCTGTCGCCGACCCCCATCTCCAGCAGCGACTTCTCGAAATCGTCGACCATCGTCTCATAGAGGCGCTGCGACAGTTTGCCCGCCTCCGCGCCCTGCCCTTTCAGCCGGCGCATCACCAGAAGGAGATGCAGCGCCACCATCTCGAACCGCCCGTCGAGCGTGTCGGGCACGGCAAGCGCACTGTAGAAGGCCGGCTCGCGGGCGCGGCGGACGATGGCGGTGAACAGCCCGCCCACCGCCGTGGCGTTGCGGGCACGCGCACCGCCGCCGATACCGGACATCAAAGGGGCCAGCAGACGGCCGATAAAGCTTCCTGACACGAACGGCAGCCCTTCCCCGACTCGGAGTCTCGTTGACAGGGCGAAGCAGCCGGTGCGATTGTCCTGCCCGGAGACTGTCCACAGCCGTGGACGGCCTTTCTGCCCCGCCGGCTCCATCATAGCCCGAGCACCATGACCAGATCGAACTTTTCCGCCCCCCGCACCGTCATTCGCACCGCCCTGCTGGGCAGCGTCCTGCTCGCCGGCCTTGCCGCGACCGGATGCTCCCCCGTCGTCGCCACCCGTGGCAACCTGACGGACCCGCAGCAGGTGGCAGAGCTGCAGCCGGGCCAGAGCCGGCGCGACGACGTCGCCGCGGTGCTGGGCACGCCGACCTCGGTCGGCACCTTCGATCCGAACGTCTGGTACTATATCGGCCAGAAGACCGAGAAGACCGCCTTCTTCGAGCCGGAAGTGACAGAGCGCCGCGTCGTCGTCGCCCATTTCGACGACAGCGGCGTCCTGCGCGAGATCAAGACGCTCGACAAGTCGGCAGGCCAGGACGTCGATCTGGTGGAGCGCACCACCCCCACGGCCGGCCGCGAGATGGGCTTCCTGGAACAGATGATGGGCAACGTCGGCCGCTTCTCCGCCAAGGACACCAAGGGCAAGGGCCCCGGCAGCTGATCGCTTAGCCGATAGCCTGGCTTTCCGTGCCCGTTCAGCCCGATACAGACACCGACCTGCGCCACATGCGCGCCGCCCTGTCGCTCGCCGCGCGCGGGCTGGGGCGGACCTGGCCGAATCCGGCGGTCGGCTGCGTTCTGGTCCGCGACGGCGTCGTGATCGGCCGCGGCTGGACCCAGCCCGGCGGCCGGCCGCATGCCGAGACGGAGGCGCTGGCCCGCGCCCGCAGCCTCTCCGGCGGAGCGGAAGGCGCCGCCGCCTACGTCACGCTCGAACCCTGCAATCATTATGGCAAGACGCCGCCCTGCGCCCTGGCGCTGGTCGAGGCGAAGGTGACGCGCGTCGTCGTCGCCTGCCAGGACCCCGACCCGCGGGTTGCCGGCGGCGGTCTGGCCCGGTTGCGCGACGCCGGCATCGAGGTGACCACCGGCGTCTGCGAGGCCGAGGCGCTCGCCCTGAACGAGGGCTTCTTCAACCGCATCACGCTGGGCCGTCCGCTGGTCACATGCAAGGTCGCCAGCACGCTCGACGGCCGCATCGCCACCGCCACCGGCGAGTCGCAGTGGATCACCGGCCCGACCGCCCGTGCCTGGGGCCACCGGCTGCGCGCCAGCCACGACGCCATCCTGGTCGGCATTGGCACCGCGCTGGCCGACGATCCCGAACTGACCTGCCGCCTGCCCGGTCTGGAAGACCGCAGCCCGGTCCGCGTGGTTGTGGACAGCCGCCTGCGCCTGCCGCCGACGGCGAAACTCGCCACCGGTGCCGGCCGCATCCCGACCTGGGTCCTCACCGGCCCCTCCCCCGACACCGCCCGCACCGATGCGCTGACCGCGCTCGGCGTCGAGGTGATCCCGGTCGCCACCGGTATTGATGACCGCGTCGATCCAGCCGCCGCAATGGCCGCCCTCGCCTCCCGCGGCATCACCCGCGTGCTGGTGGAGGGCGGAGCGTCCATGGCCGGCGCCCTGCTCGGCGCCGGTCTGGTCGACCGGCTGGAGTGGTTCCGCGCCGCGTCGCTGATCGGCGGCGACGGGCTGCCGGCGGTCGCCGGTTTCGGAGTCGAGGCGCTGACCGCCATGGCGCGCTTCGAACGCACCGCCGCCCGCAACGCCGGCGCCGATCTGGCCGAAAGCTACCGCCGGATCCCCGCCAAGGCATCGGTCTAGCCGACGCAACAGACCGTTGCGCCGCCCGCGGTGTCGCGCGCGCTTCCCCTGGCCGCGAAACCTGCTAAATTCCCCGCATGTTCACCGGAATCATCACCGATGTCGGGCGCGTCCAGGCCGTGGAGCGGCAGGGCGACACCCGGTTCACCATCGAGACCGCCTTCGACACGGAGACGATCGCGATCGGGGCGTCCATCGCCCACAACGGCGTCTGTCTGACGGTCATCGAAAAGGGACCGGGGACCTACGTCATCCAGGCGTCGGGGGAAACCCTGTCGAAGACGACGCTCGGCGGGTGGGAACCCGGCACGCGCGTCAACCTGGAGCGCGCGCTGAAGGTCGGCGACGAGCTGGGCGGCCACATCGTGTCCGGCCATGTCGACGGCGTCGGCCGGCTGCTGTCGATCCGCCCCGACGGCGAATCGCTGCGCCTGACCTTCGAGGCGCCGGCGAACCTCGCCAAATACATCGCGCCCAAGGGCTCGGTCGCCATCGACGGCGTGTCGCTGACCGTCAACGAGGTCGAGGGCAACCGCTTCGGCGTCAACATCATCCCCCACACCCAGACCGCCACCACATTCGGCGGTCTGAAGGAGGGCGATCCGGTCAATCTCGAAATCGATATGCTGGCGCGCTATGTCGCCCGGCTCGCGGGGCAGGAATGACGTCCGAGTTTCACAAGTACCTGTCGACGGCCGAAGAGATCATCGAAGAGGCGCGTCAGGGCAGAATGTTCATCCTGGTCGACGACGAGGACCGGGAGAACGAGGGCGATCTGGTGATCCCCGCCTCCTGCGCCACGCCTGAAGCGGTGAACTTCATGGCCAAGCATGGGCGCGGCCTGATCTGCCTGACCATGGACCGGCCGAACATCGAACGGCTGCGGCTGCCGCTGATGGCGCAGCAGAACGCCTCGCGCCACCAGACCGCCTTCACCGTCTCGATCGAGGCGCGCGAGGGGGTGACCACCGGCATCTCCGCCGCCGACCGCGCCCGCACCATCGCCGTCGCCATCGACCCGGCATCCGGTCCGCAGGACCTCGCCACCCCCGGCCACATCTTCCCGCTGCTGGCGCGTGACGGCGGCGTGCTGGTCCGCGCCGGCCATACGGAGGCGTCGGTCGACATCGCCCGGCTGTCCGGCCACACCAACTCGGCCGTGATCTGCGAGATCATGAACGACGACGGCACCATGGCCCGCCTGCCGGATCTGGTGCAGTTCGCCCAGTTCCACGGGCTGAAGGTGGGCACCATCGCCGACCTGATCGCCTACCGCCGCCGCACCGAAACCATCGTCGAGCAGGTGCTGGCCGGCACGCTGGACAGCCGCTATGGCGGCCGCTTCCAGTCCTACGTCTACATCAACAAGATCCAGTATGCGGAGCACATCGCGCTGGTGCGTGGCGATATCTCCGGCGACGAGCCGGTGCTGGTCCGCATGCATGCCCAATCGGTGCTGGACGACGTGCTGGGCGACCGCAACTCCGGCCGCGACAACGACCTCCACGCCTCGATGGAGCTGATCGCCAAGGAAGGCCGCGGCGTCATCGTGCTTCTGCGCGAGCCGAACCCGAACGGCCTCTCGGTCACGCTGAAGGCCCGGCTGGAAGGTCAGGCCAGCAGCGTGCCGGAACTGCGCGATTACGGCATCGGCGCGCAGATCCTGCTGGATCTCGGCGTGCGCAAGATGGAGCTGATCTCCAACCGCAAGAAGCCGATCATCGGGCTGGAGGGCTACGGCCTGACCGTGGTCGGCCACCGCGCGATCGGCCCCAACGTCGATGGAACGGGCGCCGCCGAACCGGGCGACGACTGAGAAAGGGACTGGTCGCCGCCGGATGACCGACACGCCCCACATCATGGTCGTGGACGCCCGCGTCCACGAGGACATCGCCGATGAGCTGGCGCGTGGCGCCGTCGCGGAACTGGACCGCGCCGGCGCCACGCACATCCGCTATGGCGTGCCCGGCTGTCTGGAGCTTCCGGCGGCGATCATGTACGCCATCCGCTCGATGGATTTCTTCACCGCCCGCAAGCGCTTCGATGGCTATGTCGCGCTGGGCTGCGTCATCCGGGGCGAAACGACGCGGTACGAAACGATCTGTACCGAAAGCGCCCGCGGCTTGCAGGATCTGGCGCTGCGTTACAGTCTGGCGGTCGGAAACGGCATCCTGACGGTGGAAAACCGCGAGCAGGCCTGGGTGCGGGCCAATGTCGGATCGGTCAATACGGGCGGCCGCGCCGCGCGGGCCTGTCTTGACATGATTGACCTGAAGCGCAAATTCCGCCTCTATCCGCGCTGACCCCGACATCTCCTCTCTTTTAGCGACTGCAGATCATGAGCAACGACGACGCGGGCAGCCCCGTGACACCCGATCACGCCCCCAAGGGCGGCGACTCCAAGGGCAAATCAAAGTCCCGCAAGAACAAGACCGGCGGCGGCTCCGCCAAGGCGCGCCGCAAGGCCGCCCGTCTGGCCGCGGCCCAGGCGCTGTACCAGATCGATCTGGCCCAGGCCCCGGTCGAGAATGTCGTCGGCGAGTTCGTCGCCCACCGGCTGGGCGAGGAGATCGACGGCGACAAGTTCGTCGCCGGCGATCCGCAGCTGTTCGCCGACATCGTCCGCGGCGTCGTCCACCGCCGGGCCGAGGTCGACGGGGTGCTGGGCGCCGCGCTCGATCCGCGCTTTCCGCTCGACCGGCTGGAACTGCTGCTGCGCGCCATCCTGCGCGCCGGCGCCTATGAGATCGCGGTCCATATGGACACCCACCCGCGCATCCTCATCAGCGAATATGTCGACGTCGCCCGCGCCTTCTTCTCCGGCCGCGAGCCGGCGATGGTGAACGGCGTCCTCGACCACGTCGCCCGCGCGCTGCGCGCCGACGACCTCGCCAAACCCGACCCCGGCCGCGGCACGGGCGAGGAGTAAGGAATCGCCCTCTCCCGCCTCTCGCACAAACTTCGTTTGTGCTGACGGCGTCAGGCGGATCGAAGATCCGCTGAGAGCCCCGGGAGA